>CAYSGP010000361.1:0-2639 GCA_964430095.1 uncultured Ignavibacteriaceae bacterium | reverse complement strand
TCAAATCCGGCGGATTTTGTTCACCAGGTTTTTGAGAATGTTCAATCTTTTTCCGATGGTGTTGAGCAGAATGACGATATCACTTGTTTAGCTTTAAAATATTTTAAGAAATAAACTTCCGTTTCCCGTCTCCCATTTTCCATCTTCCATCTTCCATTTTCCATTTTCCATTTTCCATTTAATTGGAATTACTTCTTAAAATATTTTACTCCATCCAAATCCTTGAAATCAATATCTTGTGTCCAGACTGTTGCATCATTTAGTTTGGCAGTAATATAAATCAGGCTGTCAGCCATTGGTATTTTTTTTTCAAAGCTTAATTTGGCCGCTTGAATTGCTATCGCAGCATCTACTCCGATTACTTTGGCTTGCTGCATCATTCCCATAACCTGAATTGCAGCGTCTTCATCTTTCTCATTTAAAATCTTTTTATAAATCTCATAAATATTTATTGTTGAAACTATTAATTCATCAACTTTCTCAATAGCCGGAGCAAATGATTTTGCATTCTTCCCATCGGCTAAATATTCCAGCCAGCCGGAGGAATCCACTAAGTTCATAATCTGTCCTCTTCTCTTTCAATTTCAGTATTGATTCCTTTTAAAAATCCACGAGCTTCTTTAATATCTTTGAGAAGAAGAAACTCGATTCTATCACCCAATTGTATAATTTGTAACTTTTGTCCAGGTTTTAACTTTAACCTTTGCCGTATTTCTTTTGGAATCACTACTTGAAATTTCGGAGAAACTGTCACCGTTGTCATTATCAACTCCTATTATGTATTACTTAAATATATCGTTAAAATTTATATATTACAATATACTATCGATTGGATTGGCAGCCTTCAATATGCATTTGATTAAGATAAAAACCCCCGGTTACAAATAAGCAGGCGCCTGCCGGCAAGGCAGGTTAATAGTAAATCGAAGGAATACGAATAACGATGAACTACCTGTCACGACCTTGGCAGGATTAACGATTAACTTATCCATTTTGTGCAGAATTAATAACTTAGAAATTATTGACAACTGAAGACTGTAGACTGAAGATTCTGTTTTTATCCTTTCCCACCCCTCTATATTTATAAATATTAAATATCCCCTAACAATAAATTAACAAGCATTAATTCTTAAATAATATTAATTTATAATTGTAAATAGTTTTTTTAGGGAGGGGATGAGTGTCTTCTGTTAAAATCCTCCGATTTTCTCTCCGTAATATCTTTCTTTCATTAACATTTTAAAAGAAAGGGCATAAAATGTTTGCAGCAAAAAGATGCATAGCAGCAACAGTAATGGGTTTTGCTACCGGATTTATCTGCTTCGCATTGGCGTCGAGCAGTCCGGGCGTTCTCCCTTCTGCCGTGGCTTATCAGATTATCCTCAGCCGTGCATTAGCCGGATTTACGATCGGCATCAGCAATTTTAAAATGGGGCATTGGTCTATTCACGGTGCGGTAATCGGAGCAGTATTTTCACTTCCTCTTGCATTCAGCGGACTAATGGCACCCGATAATCCTGAATTTGATAAGTCAACAATGTTTATAATGACAGTAGTTTTAGGTTTAATTTATGGAATCTTAATTGAGTTTGTTACATCCGTTCTTTTTAAAGCAAAAATGCAGCTTTCACCAAAAGTCAGCTAATAACTAAATGAGAGCACCCAGATCAACATCGTTTGTGTGCTGTGTTATTTAAGAAACTATATACACTATGTGCCTATGTGGTTAAAAACGGAAGGCAGTTTTATTCGGTGCGATTTTCTAGAAACATGGGCATATTAATTCTTAATCAAAAATTATTAATAAAGAAGATTGATCATGGAGAATAAAAATCGCGTATGCCCGGTTGAATTAGCTGGCTCTCTTGATAATAAGATCAGGAGAATGCTGCAAAATCCTTTAAAGATTTTAAAGCCTTATATAAAAGAAGGAATGTCTGTTCTTGATATAGGATGCGGACCGGGTTTTTTCACTGTACCTATTGCAGGACTCGTTGGTAAAAACGGGAAAGTGATAGCCGCAGATTTACAAAAAGGTATGCTTCAAAAATTGTATAGTAAAATTAAAGGAACTGAACTTGAAGATAGAATTAAGCTCCATAAAAGTGAACAAGACAAGATAGGAATTGCAGAAAAAGTTGATTTTATTTTAGCTTTCTACATGGTTCATGAAGTTCCGGACAAAGATAATTTTTTTAAAGAGCTGAAATCATTATTAAAAGAAAGCGGATCTGTTTTTATTGTGGAGCCAAAGCTGTTTCATGTTTCTAAAAAAGCATTTGAAGAGACAATTAAAATAGCCGAATTAGCGGGATTTAAGCCGCTTGAAGCCGATAAGCTTCCATTAAGCTGGACAATATTATTAAAAAATTAGAAAATGAATATGGAGAAGATCTAAGGGGATTATAACATGAAATCATTCAAATGCTTTTTCATTTTAATTACATTTTTTTCTTTAAAAGTGAATTCCTTCGCCCAAGGCGAGGAGTGGAATTATTTAGGCGGCAGCTTCGGCGGCAGTGATTTCCATATTAAGGATGATCACGCTTCGCCATTAATCTTCAGCAGCATTGGGATTGCTCCTTCTTTACAATATTTTCATATCGGGAAACAAAGCCGCCATTATTTTGAATCATCTT
>CAYSGP010000360.1:0-3127 GCA_964430095.1 uncultured Ignavibacteriaceae bacterium | reverse complement strand
TCCGAGCGGTTCACTCATTCCCTGAACTTGAACAAATAGCAGATGAATCACTAAAAGAACGGTAAAGATGCCCGGTAAAAGTGCGACATGAAATCCAAAGAGTCTCGACAAGGTAGCTCCTGAGACTTCATCGCCTCCGCGCATAAAAATTTTAATCGGTTCGCCGATTATTGGAATAGCCCCCGCAATATCGGAACCGACTTTTGTAGCAAAAAAAGCTAATTCATTCCAAGGCAGCAAATAACCGCTGAAACCAAAGCCAAGTGCTATGAAAAACATGATCGCACCAGTAATCCATGTAAGTTCTCTCGGTTTCCGGTATGCTTTTTCAAATAAAACGCTGAACATATGAATAAATGCGGATAAGATAAATAAATTAGCCGCCCAGGAATGAATTGATCTGATAAGCCATCCGAATTCAACTTTAGTCATAATATACTGGATACTTTCAAAAGCAAGGTCAGCGCTTGCTTTGTAATAAAAAAGCAACAATATCCCGGTAACAACCTGGATTATAAAAAAGAAAAGCGTAACGCCGCCGAAGTAGTACCAGATAGAATGTTTGTGAACCGGTACGGCTTTTTTCGTAAAGAAATAAACAAAATTATTTAATTTAAATCTTTCATCGAGCCAGCTGAAAGTTCTTTCGAAAAAACTTTTCATAATTTCACTATATCTTTTTTGATATAAAGATTTCATCCTGTTGAACAACAACACGATATTCTTCTAGAGCCCGAGGAGGAGGCCCGGAAATATTTCTTCCGGTCAAATCATATTTACCATTATGGCAGGCGCACCAAATGACCCCCATATCTTTTTTATACTGTACCGTGCAATCAAGATGAGTGCAGACTGCTGAAAATGCTTTTAAATCTCCCTTTGCAGTATGAACAACAATAATAGGCTTACTGCCGAACTTCAAAATTTTTCCGGTATCTTTTTCGAAATCTTTAAGTTTACCTGCTTTAATGCTGGATACTTCCACTTCTCTTTGGGCAGGAGGTTTGAGATATGCAATAATAGGATAAAGAATTGATGCAGTAAGTGCTAATATCCCGCCGGATAGAATATATTTCAGAAAATCCCTTCTGTTTTGACCGGACATTTGTTTCATCCTGCCGCCTTATAAATATATTTTTAAATTAAGATCCGTGACAGTCGCTGCAGTTCATTTCCATCCAGGCGTTACCTATATCCACCGGATGCTGGTATTTAACTCCCTCCAATGCTACCCGTATTGTATCATTCTCAAATTTCTGAGCTAAAATTGTATGACAGGTATTGCAATCTTTAGTCAAAATCTTCCCCTCTTGATTTACGTGTTTACCATCGTGGCATCTGAAACAACCCGGGGCATACAAATGACCTATATGCTCCGGAAATTTTTTCCAGCTTACCTTCATTTCAGGAAAGTAGTTCCTTGCATATATTTTTTGCACCTCGCTAACAGCCCTGTCTATTGATTGTTTTTTCTTTACAGCTATTTCGGGATAATTATCTTCATAAAAATTCTCTATAAGAATTTTAATGCTGTCCAGTGCTCTTTGTTTTGTATTGTAAGAATTTTCAAGCACATCAACAGATAAACTTTTAATAAAAGGAAGCTTGGGATCAATCCAATTTGATGCCATGAGGGGATTCACTGAACGTTCCGGCGTATGATAAATATGTGAAGGGCGATTATGGCAGTCTATACAATCCATCTTCCTCAGGTTTTCCTTAAATTTTTTTTGATCAAACTTTATTTCAGTGCTTCTATAAGTAGAGACATAACCATCGCCGTGTCTTACCTTGACCCATGGAATAATCATCCTTTGGGAATCAACAGCAGCATAGGTAACTTCATTGGCTATATTCATATGCCAGTGTATACCGGATGTCGGTCCGGTTTCAATGTTGCCTCCTCCAATTTTGATAAGAAGATCCAAACTCCATTTTGTATTTCCTTCATCCGACAGATAGTAAGTGTTTTTATGAAGCTTTTCACTGAAAAAATTTTTAGGCCAATGACATTGCTCGCAAGTTTCCTGTGCAGGTCGAAGATTTTCAATAGGCGTAGGTATCGGCTTAGGATATTTATTGAATAATACTGCATAAACTTGATATGCACCCGAAAATTTGGACCTTACAAACCAGTCGGCACCCGGACCAATATGACACTGCACGCATCCAACTCTTGCATGGGGAGAGAACTGATACGCGGTGTATTCGGGCTCCATGACCTTATGACATACGGTACCGCAAAAAGCATCAGAGTCTGTGTACTCATAAGCTTTAAAGCTTCCGAATGCAGTAAATACGAGGAGCAGGATAGTACCGGCTGCAAATGTGATAATCACGGACCGGTGTTTAGGATTTTTTAAATCAATAACCGGTAAAAAGGTTTTGGGGAGCTTCCCTGCTTTTTCTCTTTTGTGTTCTCTAAATATTCCTATAGCAATAAGAATTAAACCGATTATCAGGAATCACGGAAGAATTACAAAAGCTATAATACCGACATAAGGTTTGTGCTCGGATGTTAAAGCCTCGAGCAGCATCATGAATAAAATTAATCCGAAGCTTATTATTGCTAATGCAGAGCCTGCTAAAGTAACAGGATTATAAAATGAGCCTGGAAACTTTTTTTTCATTTACATTCGAAAGAATGATTTTTATAAATATTGACAATAATCTATTTATAAGCAAATATCATAGCATAAATTATCCAAATGATTATACTGAAGCCGATAATCAATGCAGTCCATCCAAAAACTTTTATAGTTTTAATAACAATCAGCGGATAAGCTTCAACCAGATGTTTTTCCAGTTCTCCTTTTTCCACTAATTCTTTATATTCTTTGGGCCTGTCTAATTTAAATTCTTCTAAGGGCACACGTCCCGAAAAAATAACAATGTCCATTGGAAATTTTTCCGGCCGCAGGTGAGTATTGAAGAAATGGACAGTAAAAATAAATCCTGTTGCCAGTAAAGCTTCATCACTATGAATTATAGTAGAAACATTTATGACCCACCCCGGCATAAACTGGGTAAAGAATTCAGGAAACCATAAAGTCAAACCGGTAGAACCGATTATAAAAATCCCCCAAAAAACTGCAAAGTAATCAAACTTCTCCCAATAAGTCCACCG
>CAYSGP010000359.1:0-2810 GCA_964430095.1 uncultured Ignavibacteriaceae bacterium | reverse complement strand
ATTCTGTTGCGGCTCTTGTTCCGCGTTCTGAAATTGAAGGTGAAATGGGAGATGCGACAATGGCAGTGCAGGCTAGGTTAATGTCGCAGGCTTTAAGAAAGCTTACCGGCGCCATTTCGAAATCAAAAACTGCGGTAGTTTTTGTAAATCAGCTGAGAAGCAAAATCGGGGTAATGTTCGGCAATCCCGAAACGACCACAGGCGGCAATGCACTTAAATTTTATGCTTCGCTGCGTCTGGATATCAGGAGAATAGCCGCAATAAAAGACGGAAATGATGTTGTCGGAAACAGAACCAAAGTAAAAATTGTGAAAAGCAAAATTGCTCCGCCATTTAAAGAAGTTGAGTTTGATATTCTCTATAACGAAGGAATCAGCAAAACCGGCGATCTGCTTGATTTGGCAACGAATTTAAACATTATTAAAAAAAGCGGTGCCTGGTTTACATATAACGAAGACCGCTACCAGGGAAGAGAGCAGTTTAAGCAGAAGCTGATGGAGCAGGGTGAATTGTTCGACAAGCTTAATACCGATGTCAGGAAAAAATTAGGACTGATTAAAGAGGATAAAAATAATTTATCCGAGGAATCGCGCCCTGAGGTTTCCAAGGAAAAGAAGAATCCCAGGTAATCTTCAGTTTGTAAAATGAAGATTGAAAGAATTGTTAAGAAAAATAACCGGGATATAATTATTTTATTTGATAACGGGGAAGATCTATTCCTGTCCAAGGAAATATTGTTAAAAAGCGGCCTTCGCAAAAATGATGAATTATCGGAAGAAAATATTTCATCATTAATTGAAGAAAATAAAAAATTTTACATCAAGCAGGCTGCTTTCCGGTATTTGGGAAAAAGAATCCATTCAACTGACGAGCTGAAGCTGAAATTAAGACAAAAAAAGTATGACGGTGCTTTAATTGATTCTGTAATTTCAGATCTTAAAAACAGCAATTATTTGGATGATCATGATTTTGCTTCCCGTTTTGCAGATGAAAAGATTAAAACAAAGTCCTGGGGCAGGTTAAAAATTGAATCCGAATTGAGGAAGAAAGGAATATCCTCTCAGATAATCTCTGAAGCTTTGGAGAATAAATTCCTGAGAGGCAGTGAAATTGATTCTGCAAAAGAATTAGCCGCAAAAAAATTAAAAATTCTGTCGGGGAGAGGACTGGAAAAAGAAAAAATAAAAGAAAAATTATTTTCATTTCTTTATTCAAGGGGATACGATTACGAAACAAGCAAAGAAACTGTGGATTCTCTTTTGAAAGGCATGGAAGATATAATTTAGATTTTATTTAAAGTTCCCTATTATAGATATAAATTCTCCTATTTTATCTTTTCTTTTAATTTTAAAATTAAATCTGATACTTCCGGAATAGAAATATTCTCCGCCGCTTCCTTGATTGAAAACCATTTCCTTTTCCGCAGGTTTTTTTCAGGGAAGTCTTCCAGGAATTCCGATACTTCCATAGAATAGATCTTAATAATGCAATTCCCGCTCTTCTTTTTTCTATTAAACATACCCAGCTCGAAAGTTTCGTTCGTCCCTGTTACCCCCGCTTCTTCATAAGCTTCCTTTTTTGCTGACTCGAAGGGGGTGAGGTTAAATTCAATAAACACTTTTGGGATAATCCAGCTTTTCTTTTTTAATGAAGTAATTAAAAGAACTTCTATTACATTATCCTTTTTCCGGTAAGGAATTACGCCGGACTGATTAAAATTAAATTCTAATTTCAATTATGCATTTCCCATCTAAGCAACTTAAACACGGGAGCTCATAAATTATTTTTACTTCCCTGATTTTAGGAGAAGAAAGTATTTGCTTCTGCAAATATATGTAATTGGAATCATTTGAAATAAATGATGCTCTTATAATTTATAAAAGCAATAATCCGGAAAACATTTCCATAGCTCAGGATGATGAGGCAGCTGCTCTAAGTAACAAATTTTTCGCAAAGAGATACTCTCCTGATCTGCAATTGAAGATTGAGAATTGTTTGTTGAATATTGATTATTGAGCATTCACTAAAAAGGATTATCAATGATCAATACTCAATGAGCAATAAACAACTATTCCGGGACATGAACCAGGAAATATTCTTTTGCCGTTTCCCCGATAGACTTAGCTTCTTTCAGAGTCATGTGCATTTCATCGGGAGTGTCTTCATCATGCCCGGCTTCAATTATAGCGAGATCCGAGTCTTTAGCTAAGCTTACCAATTCTTCACAATAAGCGGTATCTCCGCCGTAGCATATTTTGAGATCATTAAAAGAAAATTTAAATCCTATTGCAGGAACCTGCCGTGTATTAAACCCGTCCCTCAGATATTCTTTATGTATTACCGGGAAGGGCTGTACAAGAATATTTTGAGCATTAAAACTTTCGGAAGAATTAATTTTCTCAAGTGAAATAGTATAAGGCAGAGTTTTCGCATAAACTTTCTTGAAAGCATTATAAATGCTTACAATCTCTACGCAGTTTTCAGGATAATGAATTGAAAGGGGAGTTGTTTTATTCATTACTCTCAAATAGGTAAGCAATGACCAGACTCCTCCTACATGATCATGATGCCCGTGGGTAATAAAGAGATCTGAGATTGATAAAATTTTATTTGTCCCGATTTCCGCATTCAGATCTCTTAATATTCCGTCCCCGGGATCAACAACAAAATAATTCCGGTCGGCACGGATTAAAATTCCGGTGGCAATATTCGGGATAGAACAGAAAATCTTTATAAAAAAATTATTTTTCTCCCAGGTCAGGGGATAATTTTGTTTTATCATTGATACTTAAGTTCTTAAATTCTGTACA
>CAYSGP010000358.1:0-7943 GCA_964430095.1 uncultured Ignavibacteriaceae bacterium | reverse complement strand
AAAATGAACTTTTTCCTTGATCAATTCGAGAGCTTCTTTACCCGAGGAAACTGCCGTCGGCAATAACCGCCATTCTTTTGTCTGGCGGATTAATATTTCCCTGTTTGCGGAATTATCGTCAACGATCAATACCCGTTTTTCTTTCAAGTTGCTCTCATATCCGTTAAGGATTATAACAGGTTTTCCGTTGCTGGATTCTGCATATATATTGAACTGAAACTTTGATCCTTTTCCCAGTTCGCTTTGAACCCAAATATCGCCTCCCATTAAATTGACTAATCTTTTGCTGATTGCTAATCCAAGCCCGGTTCCTCCATAATTCCTTGTAGTTGATGCGTCAACCTGACTGAAAGAGCGGAACAGCTTATCCATTTTTTCCGGAGGAATTCCAATTCCAGTATCTTTTACACAGAATGTAAGTTTATACTGATTACCCGATAAATGTTTTGAGTCGACTGAAACGATTACTTCTCCTTTTTTGGTGAACTTTATGCCGTTGTTAGTTAAATTAACCAGCACTTGCCTTAGTCTTGTTATATCTCCAATAATACTATGAGGAGTATTTTCACTCAAAAAATAGCACAGTTCAACTCCTTTTTTTGCTGCTTTTTCTGAAACAAGATCCAATGCTTCTTCTATGCAGTTATGGAGATAGAACGGATGATTCTCAAGCTCAAGTCTTCCCGATTCTATCTTGGAAAAATCAAGAATATCATTAATTATAGTTAATAATGAATCACCGCTGGTCCGGATTGTTTCAACAAAATCAAGCTGCTCGGAAGTCAGATTCGTTTCGAACAAAAGCCCCGTCATTCCAATTACTGCATTCATTGGTGTTCGTATTTCATGGCTCATATTAGCTAAGAACTCGCTTTTAGCTTTATTAGCCGACTCAGCAACTTCTTTAGCCATAATCAAATCAGTTTCAATTTTTTTTCTGGTTTGAATCTCACTGCTCAGTTCTGATGTCCTCTTTTCAACTTTCTGTTCGAGTATGCGTTCACGTTTCATTAATTTTTTAATCCGGAGAAGATATATTTGATATGCAATGAATAAAAAAAGCAATGCCATTAAAAAATAAAACCAGATCGTCTGATAAAAATGCGGCTGCAGTTCAAATTCAATTGAAGCACCCTCAGTATTCCATTTACCATCATTATTGCAGGCAATTACAATGAATTTATATTTTCCGGGAGCCATGTTTGTATAGTATGCGCTCCTATGCGCTCCTCCCTTCATCCACATCCTATCATAGCCCTCCAGTTTATATTTAAATTGCACTTTTTCAATAGCAGCAAAACTTAAGGCAGTATAATTAAATTCAAGATTTCCTGAACCAGGCGGAATTTTCCTATAACCTCCGGTTGTGAAAAATTTACCGTTTGCCTTTAAAGATTCTATTTTAACTTGGGGTATATATGAACTAGGTTTAATATTTGAAGGATCAATCATCACTGCTCCCTTCATTGTAGTAAACCAAAGCATTCCGTCTGGAGTTCTTATTCCGGAGGGGGAACCATTATTGCATTCGGAAGATTTCATCCCATCGTCTGTACCATAAACACTTGAATGAATTTTTTTAATTCTACCATCATCATATTCATCAAGCTGCTTAATGCTTATCGAGAAAATTCCGATATCCGATCCAATCCATAAATTTCCCATCTGGTCTTCTATCACTGAGTAAAGCTTATTACTCAGGAGTCCGCTGTTTTCGGTATATGAATAAATATTCTGGTCCTTTATTCTGTTCAATCCTTTGTATGAAGCAATCCAAATATTCTCCTGTTTATCCTCGAAGATGTCTGCTATATCATTGCTCAGCAAATTATCTTCAGTAGAAAAATGTATAACAGAATCTATTTCTATTCTGCTTAAGCCTGAACCATCCCTTGTCCCAACCCAAATATAACCTTTGCTGTCTTCCATTATGCAGGAGATAAATTCTCCCGATTCACCTTCATATAAGTTTAAGTTTTGGAATCCTTCGTCACTATAAGTCTGGAGTCCCATTCCATCCGTACCAATCCAAAGAGTTCCGTATTTATCTTCATAAAGTGCTCCTATTGTATTGCCTTCTAATCCATCTTCCCGGCCGAAATGAGTAAACCTTCCGTTTTTTAAGTAAAGTAAACCGCCGCCGTCCGTACCGACCCAAAGATTGCCGTTTTTACTTCCTGCAATTGAAAGAATAATATTGTTTGAAAGACCTTCCGGGATTCTATATGTTTTAAATTTTCCTTTGCTGAAAGAGCTGAGTCCATTATTTGTACCGAACCATATTTGATCAGAACAATTAGAATAAATCGAATATACATTATCATGCGGCAGTCCCTCACTTTCTGAAAAAGTAGTTAATGCTCCGTCTCTAAATTTATTAATGCCTCCCCCTTTTGTAGCCACCCAAATATTACCTTCAAAATCTTCATAAATAGAGGAAACCGTATTAGCTTTTAAGCCGTTACTGACATTAAATGAATTCATGATTCCATTTGAGTAAAGAGTTAATCCCCCATCCGTACCTATCCATATATTATTTTTACTGTCCTCATATATGGACCAAATAACATTATTCGGGAGTCCTTCTTTTGCAGAGATGGTTTGAAATTTCTGTCCGTTATATTTAATAATTCCCCAGCCTGCAGCTCCTAACCACAGATTGCCTGATTTATCTACAAGGCTAGCCATCGTATAATCCCCAGGATAACCATCTTTATTGGAATATACTCTCACCTTGTTATTTTTAATCTGATTTAAAAATCCTCCATCTGTTCCAACCCATATCGTTCCCCGTTTATCCTCGCAGATATTCCATATGTAATTGTTTGATAAACCCGAACCAATATCAAAAAATAAAATAGTATCCGGTTTAAAAACGAATATCCCTTCCCCTCCGGTTCCAATCCAAAGTGAACCTTTGCTGTCTTCGAAAATCGACCACACAGCTTCTTGGGAAAGAATGCTGTCATAGAGGCTTATAAATTCGCCATTTTTATAGCAGACTAATCCACCGCCGTTTGTTCCAATCAATAAATCTCCGTTTTTATCAGTATGCAGGGTCCATATTTCATTTACATGCAGTGCCGGAGTATTATGAGTATTGAATAGCGTAAAGTTTGCTCCGTCAAATCTTATTACTCCTCCTTTACTTCCAAGCCAAATGTATCCGTCTTTAGTTTGGGTAACAGAAGTTATTGAGTTAAGCGGAAGTCCATCTTCAGTCATCCAGTATTGATGGACGTATTGAGAGATCGTCTTGTTAATTTTTTTTTGAGGAATTAAGGGAAGCGATAGGACTAAAATTAATAACATTACATTCCAAGCAATAATCATCAATACCTATATCTTTCAGAATTTGTGCAATAATAAATAAATACGACAGAAACAAAGAAATATTTATGCCATTGAGTATAACTCATTTTTTTTAATTAAATGCACCCATTTTTTAATTTAGAAAACCAAAAACTGTAATTTTTCTTCATAAAAACAAAAAATTATGCAAGGATCTTACTAAAAATTGATAGGCTCTAATATCTTCTATGATCATCTTTAATAAAAAAGATAGATTCCTTTCTTTAGGCAGGTAATTATTACATATTTAATTCTTCTAATAAAAAGACTTTACCCCTTTTTTTTCATTAATCTAACTTTTGTTATGGCATAATTGCTGTGAATCACAATACGAATTAATGTATTATCAACAGATTTTAGGAGAATGAATTGCATACTATAATACTTAAAAAGCCCAGATATGTTGCATATCTTATCTTATTAATTTCTTTTTTCTTCGTCTTAAGTTCCCTCGCCTATTCTCAAGTTAATTATGTTATGAGTATCAATAACGGCAGGTACATAAATAACAATACCTTCGAATTTGATATTTATATCAACAGCAATACAGAGCCATTTGAACTAACTTCTTATCAATGTGTCCTTTCTTTTAATAAAAATCTGGTAAAAGACGGAACTCTGAGGTTCATCTATGTTGATGGTTCCTCTGACTTATCCAATTTCCCTGTAAGCAGTATAGGAATTAATTCTACGGATAATTTTAAAGAGCTAACATTTGCTTCTATGCCGGGCAGTGATAATATCTCCGGAGATTCCAAAAAAGTAGGAACTTTTCAATTGGAAAGTTCGAACTCTTTTGAAATTAATAAACCTGAGATAAGCTGGAATTTTGACGGAATGATAGGAACAATTCTTACGGGTTCTCAATATGAAAATATAACCCAGCCTTCAAATCATAAAGGTAGTTTTATTACCGGTTCGGAGATTCAAACAGAAGTTAAAGATTTTTCACTTAATCAGAATTATCCGAATCCTTTTAATCCTTCTACCATAATTAGGTTCAGTTTAAAGGATAATGGAATAGTAAGACTTGTCGTTTATAATTTATTGGGGGAACAGGTATCCGAACTTATAAATAAAGAAATGACTGAAGGTATACATGAAATTGAATTCAATGCTTCAAATCTAGCAAGCGGAGTTTATATTTACAAACTCGATATAGAAAACAAATTTTCTTCAGTCCGAAAAATGATCCTAACAAAATAGAAGCTGTTTGATAAGAGCGGAATGGAATACTTTCCGCTCTTTTTTCTCCATTTAAGCAATCCTTGACAAATCCCATTATATCTCTTACGTTTGATTATCTTTAATAAATCTGATAAATCATATGGCTCAATTACATTCCTTTGACATTGTATCCCAAATTGATTTCCAGGAAGCCGATAATGCGGTAAACCAGGCTTTAAAAGAAATAAACCAAAGGTACGATTTGAAAGATTCTCAGACTTCAATTGAACTTAATAAAAAAGAAAAATTAATTACGATAAATACTAAAGATGACTATTCACGTAAAGCCGGAATTGATATATTAGAAAGCAAATTTATTAGAAGGGGCATTTCTGTAAAAGCCTTAAAATTCAGAGAACCTGAAACAGCCGGCGGAGGCAGACTAAAACAAATAATTGAATTGCAGAGCGGTATCTCAAAAGATAATGCAAAACTGATAACAAAAATGATTAAAGAATCAAAGCTGAAGGTAACAGCCCAGATTCAGGATGAGCAGATACGCGTTCAGGGTGCAAAAATTGATGATCTTCAAGGTATAATCAAGCTAGTTAAAGATGCTGATTTTAATTTCCCCACTCAATTTGTGAATATGAAATAATGGTAAATGTTTAATAGTTAATCGAGATAATAACAGCGAGGTTTTAATATGAATACTGATGAAGACTTAGTATGGACCTGCCAGTATTGCGGCGTTCAAAATACAGTTTGGGTCGATTTAACAATTCAGTGGAAACAGGATTTTATTGAAGATTGCAGAATCTGCTGCAGGCCTAACAGGATTATTATTATGATTGATTCGGAGGAAGTGCCGTTTATTGAATCCCGTTTATGTGACGAATAGGAATCAATGACGGGGAATTACTTCCAATTTAGCCGGATTATAGATAAAATCGCGATCCATTTCATTTTCTTCAACGGCATTTCTTATTGCAAAAAAACCAATTAAAAAATTAAGAACTATTACCGCTAAGAAAATGATTCCGAAGATTTCCAATAAACTCATGCCTTCTCCAAAATATTAAATTTTTGATTAGTTATAATTCTTTAAAATTATCAAGAGTTTATTGATAAGCTTCAATTTTTAAGCCATTATGACGATATTCTTTCCTTTCATTAAATCAAAGATCTATTAAACATAGAAAAAATTTACCGGTAAAATTGCCGAAAATTAAAGGTTAATCCATGATCATTCTGAGGAAAGAAGAACTTTCATCATCATCATTTTTCTTTTCCTCATCTTTTTTCTCCTGGTTTTTTTCTTTAGTCCAATAATTTGAATGACTAAAATTAAACCCGGTTTGCAGGTTTTCTTCCTCTTTATTTACCTCCAATGTTGATTTTGGACTTTTTACTCTCAATATTGTGGGAATTTCCAGATCTTCCTTATTAATTTCATTAGGATTTTCAAGGAAATTAAAACCTCCACGGAAATCTTCCTTACTTTTCACCTTATTATTATACTGCCGGGCTTTTGCAGAATAACTTTGATTTGCTCCGTCAAAACCGGTCGCAATAACAGTATAAGAGACATAGTCATTCATCTCTTCTTTTCTTACACAACCAAAGATGACATTTGCTTCCTCGCCGGCTGCTTCAAAGATAATATTATTACCTTCATTGACCTCATGCATTGTAAGGTTGCTGGAACCTGTAACATTTAGGAGAACACTCTTAGCACCTCTAATATTAACTCCTTCAAGCAGCGGACTGGATATAGCCTTCTGTGCTGCTTCAACCGCCCTGTTTTCCCCGCTGGCAATACCGCAGCCCATTAAAGCTTCTCCGCTCTGATTCATAACTGCACGGACATCGGCAAAATCAACATTAATTAATCCTTCAACTGTAATTATATCAGCAATGCCTCTTGTAGCTTCATAAAGCACTTCATTCGGCTTGTCGAATGCTGCAAAGGCATTCACATTTTTATCAAGAATGTTCAGCAATCTTTCATTTGGAATAATTATTAAACTATCCACATACTGTTTCAGCTCCTGAATTCCCTGTTCTGCGTTCAGCATTCTTTTCTTACCTTCCCACCGAAAAGGTTTTGTAACAATTCCAACTACAAGGGAACCTGTACTTTTAGCAATGGAAGCAACAACCGGAGCACCTCCTGTGCCTGTTCCGCCTCCCATTCCGGTAGTAACAAACACCATGTCGCTGCCTGCAAGCACCTCGGCAAGTTTTTCACGATCTTCTTCAACAGCTTTTCTTCCAACATTGGGATCGGCACCTGCACCAAGGCCGCGGGTTATATTTGTACCGACCTGTATTTTGTGGGTAGCCGTGCTGCTGTTTAATACTTGTGCATCAGTATTAATTGCAACATACTCTACTCCGTTCAATCCCCGTTTTATCATGCTTTCTATTGCATTACAACCGCCTCCGCCCACACCAACAACTTTTAGAACAGCAGACAATGTCTTGCTGCGGTCCAATGTGGCAAATCGCAACATAGTTACCTCCATTTGTTTTTTATAATTCATCAAAAAATTGCTGAACTTTCTTTACTATTAATGAAATTTTATTCCGGCCTTTAAGTTTTCTGGGCCTGATCATAATCTGATATTCACTTGATTTGCTCCCCGGAACACCTTTTATTAATCCTGCAACCGTAGCAAATTCCGGACTCTCAATTTCATTGGATAATCCCTGACCTAATTCCTGCGGAACTCCGATTCTTGCCGGCAGCCCGAAAACCTCTTCTGCCAATTCAGTGCAGCCTTTCAATAAAGAACCTCCGCCTGTTAAAACTATTCCAGCTTTAATTTTATTTTTAAATCCGGCGCTTCTTAATTCATTATCAATTAAAATAAAAAGTTCTCTCATTCTTAAGCTTATTATTTGTGTCAACAGGCTTACCGGAATTTTAGTATTGCCTCTTGCACCTACTCCGCGGATGAGAATATCTTCATCCTTAATAATTGCATTGTCGGAAGCATAGCCGTATTCTTTTTTCATGTTTTCTGCTTCTTCGGTAACAATGCCAAGAGATTCTCTAATATCATTTGTAACCTGATTACCGGCAACACCGATTACCCTGGTATGTTTAATAGCTTTATTATGAAAAATAGCTATGTCGGTAGTCCCTCCGCCGATATCAATCAGCGCAACTCCCAAATCCTTCTCGCTTTCCTCAAGCACCGATGAGCTTGAAGCAATGGGTTGAAGTATATAATCTTGAACTATTAATCCGGCACGCTCAACAGATTTTCTTATATTCTGTATAGCAGGTATGGATGCGAGCACGATATGATTTGTTGCTTCCAGCCGGGATCCTGAAATACCAATGGGCGATTCAATTCCGCCCTGGTAATCGACAGAATATTCTTCCGGAATAATGTGAAGAATCTGCCTGTCGGAAG
>CAYSGP010000357.1:0-3668 GCA_964430095.1 uncultured Ignavibacteriaceae bacterium | reverse complement strand
GCACCTCCCCAGCTTGAAGTCACAATTTGTGATTTCAAGTTTTCAAATTCTTTTTTAGATAATTGAAACATAAAATCTTTCGGGAAGCGGTCAAGGTTTCTCTTGACTGCCTGGACAAGTGCTCTGACTTCGACATTATACAAGACCGCCAAATGTGTACTCAGCATTACTTTTTGATTTCTAACCAGGAAAATTTTTTGTTCAATTATTTCAATGGGAATAACCGGATTTTTCGACATGGTCTGCCTGTAACTGGTTTTTATATTTTTTTATTGAACAGCATATAGGCTTTAAAAGTATTCTGAAGAAGCATTGCGATTGTCATCGGTCCTACACCGCCCGGAACCGGGGTAATATAAGAAGCTTTTTTAGAGACTTCATCAAAATCCACGTCCCCTACTATTCTTATTCCTTTCGGGTGCGATTTATCTTCAATCCGGTTTATTCCCACATCAATTACCGCTGCGCCTTCTTTCACCATATTTCCTTTTATAAATCTGGGAGTCCCCATTGCTGCAATTAAAATGTCGGCCTGTTTTGTATAAACAGAAATATCTTTGGCGGCAGAATGACAAATAGTAACAATCGCATTTGCATTCTGTTTCTTCTGGAACATTATATTTGCAATAGGTTTTCCGACTAGGTTGCTTCTGCCGACAACAACCACATGCTTTCCGGCGGTTTCAATATTATACCTTATCAGTAATTCCTGTATTCCGCCGGGAGTACATGAAACAAAGGTCTCTTTCCCGATAACAAGATTTCCGACATTCACGGGGTGCAACCCGTCAACATCTTTGTAAGGCGAGACATCTTCTATAATTTTTTCTTCATTTAAATTTTTCGGCAGCGGCATCTGCACCAGGATTCCATGAAAATCATCATTCTCATTGTAAGATCTTATTAAGCTGAGAAGCTCTTTCTCCGGTATCGACGCATCCAGCACTTCTTTATTTGTCCGCATACCTATCTCTTCGCAGGCTTTCACTTTATTGTTAACATAGATATGAGATGCAGGATTGTCTCCGACAAGTATTGTAACAAGTCCGGGAACATTTTTGCCCGATTTAATTAATCCGGATATTTTTTCCTTCAGTTCAGTCCTGATTTGTTCGGCAACTTTTTTCCCGTCAATTAAGATCATACTCCTCCTCTATAAAGATATAACACGAGAATTTAATTGTTTTAATTTATTTTTTAATTTTTCCTCATTTTTTTGAAGGGCCGCGGCTAAATAATTTTTTAATTTTGTATCATTAATAATTTCATCTGCAAAAGGATTGGAATTCTGCCATCCCGTTTTTTTATTTTTACGGAAATTTTCAAGCCTGCGCAAAGTAATTTCGCAGAAGACCGGATCTAGATCGGATGTAAAGCACTTTCTCCCGTTCCTTTCACAGGACAATAATGTAGTCCCCGAGTGAGTGAAGAAATCAATTACTATATCTCCCTTTTTGCTGCTTGCATTTATGATCCTGTCAATTGCTTTAAGAGGTTTCTGCGCATAGCAGCCGTTTACATTTTCTTCCATCCGGTAAAAAACCTGCTGGATGTCAATCCACACATTACCTGCTCTTATATTATTTGACTTGCTCCGCTGAAGGTTTTCGGTAACCTTGCCGTTCACTTTTTTGTAGTAGCCCTTCAAAATCTTTGGTATATCGGTATATTCCGAATTAATATTGAAATACGGTTTTCCTTTAGCATAATAAAGGAGCTCCTGCCTTATCGACATCCAGTTTTTCTGAGTACCGTATCCTCTTTGGTTCCTCATTGTTATGAAGCTTCTTGATTCAAATCCGGAAGATTTCATCATTTGCACGAATTCGGCAAAAGGTTCAAAATGATTGGTTTGGTCGGCTCCGAGCCAAATATAAAGCGAAGAGTTTTCTACAAGGGAAGTAAAAGTATTTTCAATCCAGCATCTGCACCATTCAATAAATTTTTTCAGGTTTAATTCTTTAAATGCCACAAAGTTATACGGCGGATCCTGAATGGCAAGTGCTGCTTTTTCTTTTCCTAAAAATTTATTTACGGAGGAAGAATCTGCCGCATCGATGCTGGCTATTTTATGCATTCCTTTTGGATCCTTCCAAACGGAACCCTTTTTAATCCTGCAGTAAGGAAGAAGAAGATTTCTTAACTCATCATCTTTATCAATTCTTGGTAAAGGGAAATTAACCATGAGGATTAAGCTTTTTTTACAAAATCGGGAAATAAAATTCTTTCAATCTCAATTGTTTTTCCCGAATCCTTGTCAACTTTTAAAAAAACTCCGGAGAGGTGATTATCGTCTACAGCTGTTTCATATTTCTGGGGAGTCTGGTAAATAAAACGGTTTACGGCAGCTACTGTTTTCATACCGATAACGGAATCATAGGGACCTGTCATTCCTACATCTGTAATATATCCTGTACCCTGAGGAAAAATTCTTTCATCTGCAGTCTGCACATGAGTATGACTGCCGATTACCGCGGTCACTTTTCCATCGAGGTATTGAATCAAGGCATTTTTTTCAGCCGTAGCCTCGGCATGAAAATCAATAATGATGATATTTGTTTCAGCCTTAATCTTCGGTAAAATCCAATCGGTGCTTCTAAACGGGCAGTCAATTGCAGCCATAAAAGTCCTTCCCTGTAAATTCAATACAGCTACTTTTCCATTTTTTGTTTCTGAAATATTGTAGCCGTTCCCGTAAGTGCCTTTCGGA
The DNA here is from genome assembly GCA_964430095.1 of uncultured Ignavibacteriaceae bacterium. GTDB lineage: Bacteria > Bacteroidota > Ignavibacteria > Ignavibacteriales > Ignavibacteriaceae > DATKLQ01. The sequence continues at coordinate 958 of CAYSGP010000357.1, read as the reverse complement.
TAATTTAATGGTCTCAATGAACGCGGTTCATTCTTCAGATAATCCTGGGATTGATGCTTATCCCAGGTATGATTACCGCCTGTAATTACATGAACTCCGAGACCGATAAGAATTTTACCTTCTTTATCGGTGCATCCTTTCCCGTCGGAGACATTTTCACCGTTGGCAATTACAAAATCAGTTTTATATTTTTGAATTAAGCTTGGCAGCCAGGTTTGAACAAGATCCAAACCGGGTTTGCCGATGATATCTCCGATGAAAAGTATATTTAATGAAGCCATATTCGTTATAAAATAAAAATGAAATATATTTATAAATGGACTAAATGAAAAATTCCGGCATGAGCAAAGGGAGATAAAATGAGTATGAATGAACCTGGCATCTATGAATTACCATTGTCGGAAGCCGAATTTTGTGTCTTTGACGTCGAGACAACCGGAGTATCTCCCCGGTACAACAATATTATTGAGATCGGCATAGTCAAAATAAGCAATTTGAAAATAACAGGGACCTTCCATTCTTTAATAAATCCCAAAAGAGCCATTCCGAATTATATTACCCATTTTACAGGTATTTCCAACGACGATGTTTATAATGCGCCTTTCTTTGAAGATGCAGCCGGGGAAATATGCAGATTTATTTCCGATTCTGTTTTAACTGCACACAATATTTCATTTGATAAAAGTTTTTTAAGAAGAGAATTAGCGTTCAGCGGCCTGGAGCTTTCAGAATTTCTCCCGGAACAATCGGGGGCTTTTTTATGCACGCTGCGCCTGGCTAAAAGATTGTATCCGATGCTGAGGAGCTGCTCCCTAAGTTCCGTAGGCAGGCATTTAAGGCTGAAAAACAAGTGCCCGCACAGAGCTCTTCCCGATGCAGAAGTTACTGCACTGATTTTAATAAAGATGATCAAGCAGATGATCAAAAAAGAGAAGATCAGTACCGTCGGTGAATTAAT
>CAYSGP010000356.1:0-5535 GCA_964430095.1 uncultured Ignavibacteriaceae bacterium | reverse complement strand
TCCTCTATCCCGTGATGAGCCAGTTTATCAATTAGTTCCTGTCTTTCGCTTTCGTACATTTTAATAACTTCTTTAAAGGAAATCAATAATATATATAATATTTTAATTATTTTATTTTAATAGTCAATTTTATTTTTTATTATAATTTCATTTTATCTATACTCATCTTATGAGAGAGAATATTGATCGAATATGTTTTAATATAAAAATTTATAAAGCAAAATATGATTGAAATGATTTTAGGAGCACTGCTTATTATGTGCATGAGAATCTGCGATGTTTCAATCGGGACAATGAGGACGCTTTTAGTCGTCCAGGGAAGAAAATACAGGGCTGCATTAACCGGTTTTGTGGAAGTAATGATCTGGATACTGGCAATCAGGTTCATCATGCAGCATCTTGATAATATTATAAATCTTTTCGGTTATGCTTTAGGATTCGCTATCGGGAACATAGTCGGAATCACAATCGAACAGAAAATAGGGCTGGGATATATCCAGCTTAATGTAATTTCGCGCCATCATACTAACGAGATAGTAGATATTTTAAGAAAAAATAAATATGGAGCTACTGTTCTTCCGGGAGAAGGAGGAACAGGTAATGTTACATTAATTATGGTTATAACTCAGAGAAAGCTTCAGAGAGAGGTAATTAAACTGATTGAATCTATTGACAATAATGCATTTATAACACTTCAAACTTCCATCCCATACAGGGGTTTTATTCAAAAGCTCAGGAAATGAAACGTTCAAGTTCAAGTTAAGGTTCAAGAAGTTTAATGTTTGATTTTTTTTACTTGAACTTGAACCTGAACCCCGACAAAAATCGGGCAGGCTTAAACTTGTTCATGTATAAATCCTAATCATATCAGCTGCATCCTGATTTCCAAGCATGTGTGCACTATTTAAATTCAGAAAACCGTTCTCTTTATCATCCAGTAAAATTTTACATAATCCTATTAAATAATAAAGCCTTCCGAAAATGGGATTTATAGTGCTTTTAGAGATTGTTCTGCCTGAATTATATTCAGACTTAAAGTGCAGCTTTAATGCCTCTTTGCAGTCGGAGACTGCCCCCTCATAATCCATCAGCTCAAATTTTGCAGCGGCTCTGCTGGCATAAGGATGAGGCAGAGTAGGATCGATGATTATAGCCTTGGTGAATTCCAGTATAGCACCTTTGTAGTCGCCGATTAATAATTTATTATTACCGGCTACAATATTAGCGTTGATTTCTTTCAAGAATTTTTGCCCTCGATAGTTCTTGCAGAATTAAAATCTCAACAGACATGCCATTTAATAATGCTAAAATATGGCAATATTTTATTAAAAAACAATTGAGCATATATGTATCACAAGGGGAAGATGGTACGGAAATGTATCAATTTCGTAGTTTATTATGCCGCCGAATTCAGTGGAAGAAGAGCCCTAAAAATTGCAAGAATATTTGATAAAATGTATATTTGAAAACCGATTTTGAGATTTGAAAATTGCGGGAATAGCTCAGTTGGTAGAGCGCAACCTTGCCAAGGTTGATGTCGCGGGTTCGAGTCCCGTTTCCCGCTCCATTGTAGGGTAAACGGTTATCGGTAATCGGTTATCAGTAGTTCACCGGTAACCACCGATCACCGAAAACTTATCACCGATTACCAATTTACGGCGCTGTAGCCAAGTGGTTCAAGGCGAAGGTCTGCAAAACCTTTATTCGTCGGTTCGAATCCGACCGGCGCCTCACTAATAAGTTTTTAATAGTTATTTTATAAAGACGATGATCTGCAATCCGCTTATTGAAGACGAATCCTACCTGCGCTTCTGATTAATTTTAGTTCATTAAATTAGATCTTTCGATCCCGATTGAGGTCATAGACTCCGTAAAACACATCAAATATTCATTGATAGTAATTCCTCTGAAATTTACTCCAATAATTCTTTATATCTTTTAGTGAATTCTGTATTTATCTCTCTTTTAAATTTTTCGTAAATTGCCTTATCAACTTTCTACCTTTTTAACCATGGAATACCTCTTTAGTGCAATCATCGGATATCTTTTGGGATCAATCCCTTCAGCTTATTTAATGCTGAAAAGAACAAAAGGAATTGATATAACCAAAACCGGGAGCGGCAATGTCGGGGCAATGAATTCATATGAAATAACCGGATCTAAGATGACAGGCTTAATAGTTATGCTGATCGATGCACTGAAAGGATTATTAAGTGCTTATATCCCGCTGTTACTCTTTCCCGTTAATTTCACTAATCCGGCAATCGGAATTATCTTCGCTGTTTTAAGCCACAGCTACAATCCATGGCTTAGTTTCAAAGGCGGCAGAGGCTTAGCATCAGCAGCAGGCGGAACGTTATTAATATTCCCCTTTATTACTATTGTCTGGCTCATCATCTGGTTTGTAACCTATTTTTTAAAAAAAGATATTATCCTGGCAAATATTGTATCAATTATATTAACTCTAATTATAATTTTTTCAGCTTCGGATTTTGTTTTCAAATATACTTTCCCAAAGGCGGATTCTTTATCTTCACTTATTCTTTTTTCTACAGCTTTATTATCAATAATTTTTATAAAGCATATTGATCCTCTGAAAGAATTAATATCAAAGGCTAAAGGCAGCGGCGATGGCAAGAAAAAATAGACTGTTCTTAATTATTTCCATTTTAGTTGTAGCAGCAGGTATTTCTATTCTTTTCCTTTTAAGGAAGGACAGGGAAGATAAGCTTTTCCACGAATCGAATGAAAGCAGCTTCTACTTTGCTCAGAATCAGGAAAAGGACCTGGCAAATAATGAGATAAGCAATACCAGGAAAAATATTATCACAGAAACCGTCCGGAAAATCAGTCCGGCAGTTGTCGGAATAAATGTAATTGAAATCAGGGAATACAGAGATCCCTACAGCAGCTTTTTTGATGATCCTTTCTTCAGACGGTTTTTCGGCGATAGAGGAACATACAAGCAGAAAGTAAAAGGGCTCGGGTCCGGTTTTATAATTTCATCCGACGGCTATATTGTCACTAACGATCATGTGGCGGGAAACGGGAGTGAAATTACAGTAACAATGACAAACGGGAATCATTATAATGCAAAAATTGTCGGGTCTGATCCCACAACCGATATTTGTCTTTTAAAAATTGACGGAACCAATCTCCCTTATGTGTATCTTGGAAATTCCGATGATATAATGATCGGCGAATGGGTAGTTGCGCTGGGAAATCCTTTCGGACTTTTTGAAGTAAATAATAAACCAACTGTAACTGTCGGCGTGGTGAGCTCTACCGGGATGAACCTTAACCAGATTAACGACAGGTATTACATAAACATGATTCAGACCGATGCGGCAATTAATGGAGGCAATAGCGGAGGACCGCTTGTAAACAGCATCGGTGAAGTAATCGGAATGAATACATTAATTTTTACTGCAGGCGGCAATGAAGGAAGTATCGGTTTGGGTTTTGCAATTTCGATTAATAAAGTCAAGAAGATTGTAGACGAATTAAAGAAAAAAGGAAGAATTAACCGGGATTTTGAAGTCGGATTGAGAATACAAAATATTGATGAAGGAATTGCCAGAGCATACCAGCTTACAGTAGCAAAAGGAGTTATTGTTACACAAATAATTTCCGGAACACCGGCAAGTAAAAGCGGAATAAAGCCCGGAGATATTATAACTGAAGTCGAAGGTTTTCCAATAAACAGTGAAGAAACTCTTGTAGGAGTTTTCCAGGAATTCCGCACGGGACAAACCATCTCCATTAAAATTTTTAGAGATGGGGATATACTAACAAAAAAAATGACTTTGGAGAAAAGCTCATGATCGACCGCTATACACTCCCTGAAATGGGAGCAATCTGGGATGATGAATTTAAATTTAAAACCTGGCTTCGTATAGAAATTCTTGCCTGTGAAGCAAGAAGCGAACTCGGTGAAATACCAAAAAAAGACGTGGATGTAATTAGGCAGAAAGCCGATTTCGATATTAAACGCATTCTTGAAATTGAAGAAACAACCAAGCATGATGTAATTGCATTTTTAACAAATGTGGCGGAGTTTGTCGGGCCTGAATCCAGGCATATTCATTACGGAATGACTTCCTCCGATATCCTTGATACTACTCTCTCATACCAAATGAAAACCGCGGGCGAGCTGCTTGCAAACAGGCTCCTCGATCTTAAAGCAGCATTGAAAGAAAAAGCTGTCGCATATAAGAATACCCTTTGTATCGGAAGGTCACACGGCATTCATGCGGAACCAACCACAATGGGATTAAAATTTGCACTCTGGTATGAAGAGTCAAAAAGAAATATTTCCCGGCTTAAAAATGCAGTCAAAAACATCAGCGTCGGGCAGATTTCCGGAGCGGTCGGAACTTTCGAGCATCTGTCTCCGGATGTTGAAAAGTATGTGTGCGAAAAAATGGATCTTGAACCGGCTCCCGTATCGACTCAAATTATTCAAAGAGACAGGCACGCCGAATTCTTAACAACTCTTGCAGTAATAGCGGCATCATTGGAAAAAATAGGACTTGAAATAAGGCATCTTCAGAAGACTGAAGTACTGGAAGCTGAGGAATTTTTTTCCAAAGGACAGAAAGGATCTTCTGCGATGCCGCATAAAAGAAACCCGGTTATAAGCGAAAGGATCTGCGGACTTGCAAGAGTCTTACGCAGCAACTCAATGGCGGCGCTTGAAAATGTGGCACTGTGGCATGAAAGGGATATTTCACATTCATCCGTAGAAAGAATAATTATTCCGGACAGCTGCATCGGCCTTGACTATATGCTGGACCTCACGGTAAAATTGATAAAAAATTTAATAGTTTATCCTGATAACATGCTGAAAAATTTAAACCTAACTAAAGGATTAATTTTTTCACAGAATGTTCTTTTAAAATTAACAAATAAAGGCGTTTCGAGAGAAGAAGCTTATAAGATTGTTCAAACCGCTGCAATGAAAGTCTGGGAAGATAAGGGAAGCAAAACTTTCGAAGAAGAATTATTGAATTCCCCGGACGTCGTCAAATATTTACCTAAAGACGAGATAAAAGAAATTTTTAATTATAAAAAAATGCTTAAGAATGTTGATTACATTTTTGTAAGAAGTATTGAAGAAGATTAATAAACCGGAGGCAGTATGAAAGAAGTTATAGTTTCATTTTTTATTTTTTTTATGACAGCTTCAAATATTTTTTCTCAGGCCGGGAGCACTTCACAATCATCCGGAAATGATGAACCCGCTGTTCTAAAAGAAGGCTCGAAAGCCCCTGATTTTAAACTGCAGGACGCTTACGGCAAAGAATATACTTTAGCTCAATTCAAAGGGAAATCCCCGGTGGTTATTTATTTTTATCCGCAGGCAAATACTTCCGGATGTACGAAGCAAGCTTGCGGAATTAGGGATGACTGGAGCAAATTTGAAAAAAATAATATAATGGTATTCGGAATAAGCACTGATGACAAAGAAGCAATTAAAAAATTTATAGATGATTATCACTTGAACTTCCCTCTTCTTTCAGATGAAAGTAAAGA
>CAYSGP010000355.1:0-14548 GCA_964430095.1 uncultured Ignavibacteriaceae bacterium | reverse complement strand
TGATGCTCCTATTGAACGTGTTATATTTGTGATTCCGGATGCTGCAGACCTTTCATCAGGAGAAACAACTCCCATTGTATAAGCCTGTCTAGTAGGTACATCCATTTGTGAAATACTAAAACGCAGAAGAAGCAGGATTACAGCAGATTCAAGTGAAGGCATTAATGGTAAAATAATCAATAAAATATTTGACGGAAGATGAGTAAAGACCATAGTATTAAGAAGTCCGATTTTTTTTGATATTTGTACTGCAAAAAGTGCTGATATTCCGGCGATAATATTTACACCAAAAAATATTGTACCTAATGTGCCGATTTCAGCATCAAACCTTAAGAAAAACCAGTAAGCAATTATGCTTTGGATTATTAATCCTCCGGCGAAAGAATCCAATGCAAACAGAGTGCTTAATTTTATTACTACTTTTTTTGATTTATGCAAGCCAAACAATTTCCCTTTCAGTTCTTTACCCGTTCCTTCTGCAAGTTCTATATTAGCTGATAAATAATAAAATATTACAGATAAAAGTATCCCGGCAAAAACATAAAAGGCTAAAATAGCTTTATAGGAATTTTCTTTATTAAATTCTAGGGCCTGGAGCAGTTCTGAAAGCCAGCCGGCAGACAGAGATCCGAGTGCTGCAGCGAATGAACCTGCCAAATTGTACCAGGCAAACGCTTTTACAAAATTTTTAGATTCAAGGAGCTGCGTTAAGCCGGCCTGTTCAATAGAAAGGAACGGACCAATTTCTTTTCCGCTCGGGCTGATTACACCTATGATTGCTGCAGCCGTTAAAACCAAATAATTCTTGGTCAGCAGAAATACCAATCCGCCTATTATCATTAAAACTGCTCCAACAATTAACATTTTCCGCCTGCCTAAAAAATCCGCATGCGTAGTTATCCATAGGGATATAACAAAATCTCCAATCAGGGTCAACGTAAGCAGCAGTCCTATTTGATAATCATTTAATCCAATCTCAGATAAATAAAAGATCAGTACAACAGAAATAGAACCATAGGCAAACATCCGCAGTATACGGCCGCCGAAAAGAAGATAAAAATCCTTTTTGATTTTGTCCATTAAATGCTAAAATAGGATGGATTATTTGAAAAACATTTTTCTATTTATGTTTTAAAAGGTAGGAGAATCATTAAACAAAAAAGTGTATTATCCTTGCAGTTCTTCCAGTCGAATTTTAGATTTTTTTATTGAATATTTATCTCTGAAATCATGCACCGGTAATGTCAAAACTTTTTCAAGAAACTTCTTCTCCATTTCATTATTATCCATATCCCTGTAAACCAGCGCCATTTGAAAAGTAGCCGTTATCATACCTGGGGAAATCTGCAGAACTTTCCGGAACATGTCCAATGATTGTTCATAAGAGCCTTCCGGGACATCTCCATAAAAAGTATTTGCGAAGAGCCGCTCAACCCAGCTTAAGTTTGAAATCTGCCTGTAATAGATTCCCAGAATTATATACGGAAGATATTTGGTTGAATCTATCTCAATAGATTTTTTTGCATTTTCTTCGATTCTTTTTGCCAATTTGACTTTTTCTTTTCCGCCTTCATATAAAGCCAGGTTCCCGTAGGACATAGCTATGTATACATATACATCGGCGCTGTCGGGATATTTCTTTTTAAATAATTCTGCAATTTCTACAGCTTTCCTTATATATTTTTCAGATTCTTCCTGATTTCTCCTTTCATAAAAATCTTCACCTATATCATTATAAATCCTTGTAAGCTTAAGCATTACATCATAATTATCAGGTTCAATTTTAAAAGCTTTTTCATAATTACCGGCAGCACTTTGAATATCAAACTTTTTATAGAAATCATCTCCTGCCTTTAAATATTCCTCTGCTCCTTTAGAGGTTATCTTTGAAGAAAATAAAACGCAAATGAAAAATAAAATCACATATCGCGCTGATATCATAAAATACTTCTCATTTATTTATTAAATACATCTGTCACACAGCCTTCCGATGCGGATGATACGGTTCTGGCATATTTATAAAGGATTCCATTTTTAAATTTATACTCCGGCTGCTTCCAATTTTGTTTTCTTTTATTTAAAATATCGTTTGGAACTTCCAGAGAAATGTCATTTTTTTCCGCATCAATTATAATAATATCTCCATTTTCAACAAGTGCTATAGCTCCGCCCGACTGAGCTTCAGGGGTAATATGTCCAACTACAAATCCATGTGTGCCCCCGGAAAAACGCCCGTCGGTAATTAAAGCAACGCTGCTTCCCAAACCTTTTCCCATAATAGCAGAAGTAATTGTCAGCATTTCTCTCATTCCCGGTCCGCCTTTTGGTCCTTCATAACGTATTACAATTACATCTCCTTGGGATAGAATATCTTTTTCAATTGCCTCGAGGCATTCCTCTTCTGAATTAAACACTTTTGCCGGGCCGGAAAATTTCAGCCCTTCTTTCCCTGTAATCTTAGCCACGGCTCCTTCAGGCGCAAGATTTCCATAAAGAATCCTAAGGTGCCCTGTTTTCTTTATAGGATTATTTAAAGGTGAAATTATTTTTTGATCTTCATTCAGTCCAGGCAAACCTTCCAGGTTTTCTTCAAGTGATTTTCCTGTGACCGTAAGGCATTTTCCGTTTAACAGCCCCTCCTTCAATAAAAGCTTTTGCACTGCAGGCACTCCTCCAACATTATGAAGATCCTCCATAACGTATTTGCCGCTTGGTTTCAAGTCAGCTATATAAGGTGTTTTATCGGATATTTTCTGAAAATCATCAATAGTAAGATGAACACCGGCCGCCTTTGCCATGGCTACAAGGTGCATAACAGCATTAGTGGAACCTCCTAAAGCAATGGTAATAATAATTGCATTCTCAAAAGCTTCACGGGTCAATATATCTCTCGGCTTAATATCTTTTTCAAGGAGATTCAGTATAACTTTTCCGGCTGAACGGCATTCTTTAATTTTTGATATGTCGTTTGCAGGGGCAGATGAACTATAGGGCAAGCTCATTCCGAGCGTTTCAATTGCCGTTGCCATTGTATTTGCAGTATACATCCCGCCGCAGGCTCCTGCACCCGGGCAGGCATGTTTAATTACATTCTTCATATCTTCCTCGGAAAATTCATTGGAAAGATATTTGCCGTATGCTTCGAATGCAGAAACAACATCCAGCTTATTTGAGCCGAAGTGGCCTGCTCTGATTGTGCCGCCGTAAACCATAAGACTTGGTCTGTTAATCCGCGCCATTGCCATAATAGAACCGGGCATATTCTTATCGCATCCCGGCAGAGCAATTAATGCATCGTACCATTGTGCGCACATTACAGTTTCAATTGAATCGGCAATTATATCTCTTGATGGAAGGGAATATTTCATCCCTTCCGTACCCATTGAAATTCCGTCGCTTACTCCGATTGTATGAAAGATAAATCCAATAAGACCGGCATCCTTTACCCCCGATTTGACAAGCTTTGCCAGATCGTTTAAATGCATATTGCAGGTGTTTCCTTCCCATCCCATGCTCGCGATGCCGATTTGAGCCTTGTGCATATCCTCATCATTTAAACCTACTCCGTACAACATAGCTTGTGAACCTACCTGAGAGGGTGTTTCGGTAAGATGGCTGCTGTATTTATTGATCTTCATTTTATTCCTAATTTTTTTTTTAGAGATTGAAATAGCTGTGAATTATATTCCGGCTTTTATTTAAAACGAAAAAAAGCCGCCTCAATGTTATCCAAAAAATATAAGTGCAAATATAAAAGTTTTCCAGGTGATAATTGATTCTTAGTCAAGATTTATGAAATAAAGTTCAAGGGCAAGTTCAAGTTCAAGAGCAAGTTCAAGTTCAGTATGTTTCTTGAACATGAACCTAAACTTGAACTTAATTCTGGAAATCACAGCTTCTTTGATGGAAATAAAAAAGCTGCCCCATTTACGGGCAGCCTTTATCCTGTTTTTGGCAGGATTGGAGAGAGTTATTAGTACAATAAATTACTTAACGGCTATGGAAGAAACATCGCTTACAATTTTCCATTGACCGGCATCATTAATTAAGCTGATATAGCTTGTTCTCACTAATTTTTGGTCGCTTACTTCAACTTTTACAATTGCTGTGTTTTCATTATAATCAATGCTTGCGAAATTTACGTCTCTTTTCCATCCGCCAATCTGTCCTTTCTGCAGCTGAAGGATCATATCATCATGTGAAAGCTCGTTGGTTTTATTTGTCACAGTATTAACAGTGATAACATCCGCCGTAGCGGCGAGTGAATTTTCTACGGTCTTCGTGTCTCTGTTATCTATCCCGCTCAGATAATTTGTAACCGTTTGTTTAATAGCGGATTCGCTTGAATTGTTGTCCATAACTTCAGCAAACGAATTGATCGAAAGGAGAGCAAGAATTACAAACATGGTCAGAATGCCTTTAAACTTCATGGTACACCTCACTTTTATAATTATTTTTATTAAAATTCTTTTACCTGACTGCCTACAGGTTATGCGTAAAAATAAGCAGAGAAAGAGAGAGATTATGGGAATTTATGAAATCCGGTTTTTTTCCTATCTGTTCGGCTGATAAGAAAAAATAAAGGTAAGATTTGAAAATCTAAGCTTAACTAGTAAAATCAGCATTCCTGAAGGTAAATGCCTGATATGGAGATATCCGCTTAATCTGATGAACGGTTTTAAATCATGTCCTAAGTTTCTGGATGATCTCTCCGGTAAGCTGCTGGCTTTTTTCAATGACCTGAGAATATGCCGATTCATGTTTGACTAAAAAATCCCGGTAAGGTGTTTTATCTTGCAGTGATGAATAATTGATCAGAACATTTAAGAAAGCCCCTTCGGCTGCTGCTCCAATTAATGATACCGCTACTCCGGTATCCGAAAGAGAGCTGCGGTTCCCTTTCGCTGCTATTATTTCAAGATAAGGAAGAATTTCTTTACAAGCGGAAATTACCTCGGCAGGAACAAGCGCCGCATTATAAGTAGAGCTTTCCAGAGCTCTTTGCCTTAGTGCTTTTTCTTCATCGGTTTCTTTAGGAAGCTTAAGGGCATCCATTACTTTTTCAAAAGCTTCATTATCTCTCCCCGCGAGTATTACGAATTTTTTTCTGGCGGAAACTAATTTCTCTTTAAGATCTTTAATCTCCTTTTCGACTTCCTGGTATTTTTTTTTGCCGATAGTTAAATTGCATACCATCGTACCTAAACAAGCAGCCAGTGTTCCGCATAAAGCAGCCGCATTTCCGCCGCCAGGAGTGGGCGAATTTGAGGAGAGATCATCAAGATATTTTTCTAAGGATAATGATAAATCCATGTCTGCTCAATTTTATTTATAATTATAAGAAAGATAAGGCTATTATTCGAAAAAAATTAGAAATTTATCAAAGATTGTTTCCTAAGAGCATTTAGATATGACTATTAATCCGCTCCTGCAGATCAATAAGCAGTTAGTTTTTTACTAAGTAAATTTAATTTATAATCGACTTCAGCTTTTTCTTTTTCCGTCAGTTTGAGGTTTTTTATACCGGTAAATTCGTCAAAAGCTTCTGCATAAAGACCGCATTCATAAAGAATATCGGCAAAATAAATCCTATAAAAAACCTGATTTTTTGTTTTAGGATATTTCCTGTAAGTTTCTTTTGCCGTAATTACGGCAGACTCCTTAAAGCCGCTTTCCGCTAACTGAACGGCACCATTAATTCTTTTAATCCCAAAGCTGTTAAAATTATCTTTCTCGGATGTATCCCCCGTGGTTTGACCGATCTTTGTTCCGTAAACTGCAGTACTTTGCGATTTATTCCCGTTGTTGCTTTTAGGTGCATTAAGTATCTGCTCCATAGCCAATGCAAGAAGAAGCTCGTCGGCGTTCATTTTCTTTAAGTTTGATAAAGGAAGAGCTGAAGATTCCTTCAATGTAAAATGCAGATCTCCATTTTTTAACTTTATTGAAGAATTTTTTCCCGTCATAATAAGACTGTTTGCCTTTAGTTCATCATTATCTTTTACATCAATCCAATTTTCGCTTGAACCCGCCTGTACCTTGACGCTTCCGTAAACTTTCTCAGCTTTATAAGTCTGAGCATAATTGAAACCCCAAAAAAGAACCAGCAATAAAATTATTTTTTTCATATCCACACCTTTAAAATTCATTTAATATATATCAATGATTTCAACTGTACCTTTCGCTATACCGTAGCTGTTAATTGCTTCATTGAAAAACTTTACGGAGCCGATATCCCATGCCGTTTCAAAATTTGTCAATGAAGTTGTCTCTACCGGAATCCATACTTCATCGGATCCTGTACTGTTCTTTCTAATTAAATATTTTTGATCGTTTCCGGTTATTAATCCGGCCTGAACGGGGGAGAGCCCGGTATTTATTAAAATATTTATATGTCCGCTTTTGTTTTCCTCTTTATAGTCGACAATGGCAGTCTGGATTCCCACACTCTCAAGTAGAGAGCTGCAGCAGACAGTCAGATCATCGCAATCGCCCCCTTTTAATTTTAAAGTTTCATGAGGAAACTGAACATAATCCGAAGATGCGCGCGGATCGGATACATAAATAAGTTCTTTAACCAGGTTGTTGAAAATTATTTTTGATTTATAAAACGGAGTCAGCTCTTCTCCTAATGTATCCAGAATAATTTTATATTTACTAAGAATTTCTTTTGAAGCAGCCATTGATAAATCATAATCATCTTTTATAAAGTAGCGGAGATTAATTACCTTTCCGTCCCAGGCATTTTTACCGTTGACCAGCAGAGGTTTTTGGAATTTATCATCCGGGGATTCGTTTACCGCGGTTAAATAAAAATCTGCGTAAGAAATTCCGCTTTTTTCCCTTTTTACCGTATCCGGAATTATGGTATAGAAATAAACCTTTGCCGTATCCTTCGGAGGAATAAGTACAAAAGGCGAATAGACATTTTCATTATTAATCCCGACGATATAAGATGAAGGTTTTACAGTAACCGGGTTTTCGGATAAATTCACTACTTGCCCTTCTGCAAAGGGGGTATTTAAATAATTTTCAGTAAAAGTCGGGTAAATATCATTTAGAACTTCAACATTGACAAATTCAACCAGTCTTTCGGGAAGAGTATTAAGTGTAAAGCCAAATGATAAAATTAATTTGTCAAAGCTGTATTGATTATTTATGATATTATCAATCCCCGAATTCTTAAATTCGGAAAAAGAACCGGTGTTGCTTCGGTAGGAAAAATACTTTATTCCGGAAACCGTTACATTGAATAATTCTGTTGAGAATGAAATTCCGGGAACTATTCCCGCAAAAAAGGGAGACTGAAATTCATCATGGAATAGTGAAGCCCCGTATGTCAATTTTCCCTTTGTGGAAATATTAAAAGAACCTGAAAATCCGGCTTGAAATGAATTGTTGGTCTCGTAAAGGAAATTTAAATTAAGCAGGTCAAAGGATACATACGATATCCCGATAAGAGCCCGTTTTTCTTTATTCAATATAAAATCTTCATTTTCCGGGGAAATATTCCCTTCGCTTACGGTTAAAAGATTTATTGAGCTCAGGTTTATAAAAACTTTCTGAGTAATAAAATAGTTAATCCCCAAATCTCCCCGGTAATAATTTTCTTTTTCGATATAATTATCGACACTGAAAAATATAGTGGTGTCATTCGGGAAGTTTAAATTCAGAGCATCCCGGTTGAATTCCTGTGTAAAATACCTGAGAGTAAAACCCGAACTTATTTTTTCAGATATTTTGTATGAGTAACCAAATCCAAAAATTTCTTTGTAGGAAAATCTAGAATTCAGGGGTTCAATGGATGAATCTGCCTGAGAAAATGACTGGTTGTTCTCAAATAGAAATTCTTTTTGATACCCGGGTGTATACCTTAAAGAAAACGCATGTCCGGCTATTCTCTTTGAAATGGAAATTGAATAGAGATTGCTTTTAATATCAGCGGAAAATTCAGATCCGTACTGAACTGTTAGACCCCAATCTTTGATCAGTGAATAAGCGGATGGATTCGACTCAAACGAATTCATAATAGATTGTCTGCTTCCGGGAGTCCAGTATCCTGAAAAGCCCAGCGAATTTTGCGCAGCCGATTCTATTGAAATTAACATAACTATGAAAATGATTAAAGTTTCTTTCAAGGAATATCAATATCTATTCTATGTACGCTTTTAGAAAAAACATAAAGATCCCCTCTTTCAAATGTATATTTTGTTTCAGTTTTTCTTTCAAGCAGAATGATTAAATTATCGTATAGAGCAAATCTTAAATTATTTAGTAATTCCGCCGGTATGGGGAACTTTCCATCATCTTCAGTTTTAAACCTGAGAACAGGTATGATGCTTTTACTCCGCTTAATGTTACCGCATAAAATAATTTCGATTTTCCTGTTAGAAACATTCTTCCACTCCAGTAAAACATCCAAAGTACGATTGCGGATATTTCCCTTAACACTAACATTAGCATCGATTTTGTTTGGAGTAATAATATCTATGCTTCCCCCATTCTGACCGTTAAAAGGAGTATAACTGAAATTGACAAAGGAATCATATGGAAACTCAAACGGATCTCCGTACCGCTGTCTGCTGAAAAGTATATATTGATTTCCGGCAACCGTATCTCCAATCGAGCCTTCTCTCCGGAATTTAAATCTGTACGGTAGTAATCTTGCAACCTTATTATCAAATCTTACTATTCCGGGAGTAATAGTACGATACCCAATTAAATCGCCTTCCGGAGAATAAATCGGCTGGTTTTTGTCAAACAGTAGCGTCTGGGCGGCTGAAGATTCATCCAATTTAAAATTATAATATGAAGTTGTTAATCCGGCCAAAGTTACCACGCTGGTATATCTTAAAAGGTTATCTGTTATGCCAATTGAATCAATACTTTTCGATTCGTCGGAAGGATCTTCCGTCATAGTCTCGACTGTGTATTGATCTTCATCCTGGACCAGCTCTGTAACAGCCGGTTTATCGCATCCGGTGAAAAATAAACCGGAAATTAAAAACAGGGATATATATCTTTTAATTATTTTCATTTTAGGTTCAAAATAATACTGTAGTCAATAATTTCAAATATAAAAAAGGAGAAAGTCCTTCCGGGCTTTCTCCGCAGCTTCTTAAGCAGTCTACCATCTTACAAAATAGGGGATTCCCCACATTTCATTTTCTACGGGAGCAGCATCATCGGTTATTACCTGGCTCGGAAAAGCATTAATTACTGCATGGTAAAATCCCGGCCACTGATTTGTGTTATATGTCTGCTGATAAACTTTTATATATCCGCTCCCTGAAGGTGTTGAAGAAATAAGCTCGAATCTCTTCTTTGCCATGTGAAGACCAAGAAGATTTGCGCCGTATGTAAGAGTAACAAAATCATCTTCAGCATAGTCGCTGTAAACTTCTGCCTGAAGGGTGACAGCTTCGCCTTTGGATATTATCGGAAGAGCTCTCCACCAGCGGTGCCAGCGCGAAAGGTAATAATCATTAGGGGAAGTTATTACCATTGTATCTGCATTGGGCAGGAAGATGGTAAGTTTTGTTATATCGATATGTGCAGACTGCGTTCCGCCTTCGGGCAGAGATATAGCAGCAATCTTCCAGTTTAATCTAGGACGGTCTGTATTGCCGGTTTTTATAAATATAATATTCCTCGTTACTGCTGAAGCAAACGGTTTTTGGATCACAGTATCCGGAACCACCGCATCCGAATCATAAGAAGCCGCAATATAAAGAATACCTTCATAATTTTTAGTGTAAACTCCAAAAGCGGAATCTCCGGCTATTGTGACAGTGAAAGTCCTGCTGATTGAACTTATTCTATGCCAGATTTTTCTGAACGGGTATATTTGTGTAGAGGATTTGCTCAATATGCTCATTTGATCTTCTTCATTATAATTAGGTTCAAATGAAGCAATTGCTGAATCTTCATCGGCAATTGCCTGCAGCGCTTCTTTTTCAGGATCCTCAGCAGGCGGACCGACAGTGGAGTCTTTACATCCGATGAATACAAAAAATATCAATCCCAAGATCGTCGTCAGGTACGGCACCATTGTTCGTTTCATTTTTATACTCCTTATTTGGTTTATGACTTTCAATTTTGTCTTCGGTTCATAACCGGAAATATTGTGCCACTTTGCAGATAAAATAAAATGGTTTTTTTTAAAAAAATGAGAGAAAAATAATAATCAAATGCCTGGAATTAAAAGGGGATTTGCCTGGAAGTATAAATTCAGGCAGATTGATCCGTCAGTCTTAAAACGGTAGGGTAAATTTACTTATTAAATTTTGAAGCAGAGACGTCAATCCAATAATGCTTTAATTTCTTCAGGGTTTAATTCCTGAACTTCTCCCGGTTTTAATCCATTTAATAAAATTTCTTTTATCCGTATGCGGATTAATCTTAAAGTAGGATGCCCGATGCTGGCAGTCATTTTTCTTACCTGGCGGTGTTTTCCTTCAGTGATTATAATATTAAGCCATGAAGTTGAAATATTTTTTCTGCATCTAACCGGCGGAATTCTCGGAGAAAATCCCGGTTCATTTATTTTTTTTACTTTTGCCGGAAGAGTCCGAACGGATTTTATTAAAACACCTTCCCTAAGATTATTTAGTTTACATTCATCAGGCTCTCCTTCAACCTGCACCAAATATTCCTTTTCATGCTTATTTACCGGATTAAGAAGATAATCCGTTATTTCCTTATCATTTGTAAGCAGCAGCAGCCCTTCGCTGTCATAATCTAATCTTCCGATGGAATAAACATCCTTCGGAAAATCATAAAAAAGGCTCAATGTTTTCCTATTTAATTTATCCCTGAACTGTGAAAGCACTCCAAAAGGTTTATTGAATTTATAATATTTAAAACTCAAGGCAGAACCATCCAAAAGATTTTAACCCGGATATTTTGGCATCAAAAAAAAATTAATTTACAGATATTAAGTTAAAAAATATTTTAACGAATGAATAAGCGCTGAAGGTGTATAAAAAAACTATCCTAATTATTCAATGGAACAAAATAAGAATTTTATTCGTCTGATTTAATTTGGAAAATCCCCAAAAAAATAGAAATATAGAAGTACTTTCTCCTTTTTCATTATATGAACTTTAACTATTTTGCTGTTTACGGTTTTTATATTTCCTAATATCATTAGGAGGCAATATGTCATATCGTGATCAGCAGAAATATTTGGAAATGCTGAGGAAGTATGAAAAAAAGTTTACCCGGGATGAGGCGGAGCAATACAGGATGTTTCTCAAGATGCATAAAGACGAAGAGGATTTTGATTCTATGTCGTTAAAAAAATTGAAAATATTATATGAGAAATATTATACTCCCGTGGATAAATCCAAGTTTGATGCTTTTTTCAAGAAACAGGAGAATAATTGAAATCATATAATTCCATTTTGAGGTTTTAATGAATCACCGGACACTTCACAAGATTTTTGCCGCTGTTGTATTATTTATATCAACCTTGTTTTTTTTCCTTACCGTACAGCCGTCGGTATCTTTCTGGGACTGCGGGGAGTTTATTGCTTCAAGCTATTATCTGCAGGTCCCGCATCCTCCCGGAGCTCCCTTTTTTCTTATGCTGGGAAGAATATTTACAATGCTTCCTTTTGCCGAAAATATTGCATTCAGAGCTAATATTATTTCTGTATTGTCCAGTGGACTTTCGGTATTATTTCTTTACCTCATTGCGGTGAAGCTGATTGAAAACTACAGGGGAAAACCGGCCGGCATTAAAGATGCTTTGATAACCTATTTGGCTGCTGCAATCGGCGCTTTATCTTTTTCATTCAGCGATACATTCTGGTTTAACGGCGTTGAGGCCGAGGTTTATGCATTCAGCACTTTTTTATTCGGCGGGGTAACATGGCTTATGATGTGCTGGCATGAAAAAGCTGATCAAAAAGATAATGAAAAATATCTGCTCATGATTGCTTATTTGATCGGCGTGGCGACCGGGGTTCATTTGATGAGTGTTTTGGCAGTTGTACCCGTAGTAATGATTATCATTTTCAGAAAATATGTTGATAATGAGGAAGCACTCAAAAAAACCGCTGTGATATTTCTGGCGCATGTCGGGGTAATTTTATTAATTGCCGTAATAATGTGGGCGGATCAAAAAACACCTGCACCTCCTTCTCCCGAAGAATACCAGGCTTATGATACAAAGTTTAAAATTATAATTGCTGCGATCAGTGCGGTAATTATGGGAACGTTCTGGAGAAAAATTTTCACTAGAAATTCATTTTATCTTCCTCTTATTGTGGGAGGAATTATTCTATTTGTAACTTACCCCGGTATTGTAAAATTTGTACCCACCGTTATGAGTGAAATAGCAGGGAACAATGACATGATTGGAATTGTTCTTCTTCTGCTGTTATTCGGAGCTTTAGGTTTTGGAGTGCATTATTCCGTTAAAGAAAAAAAACCTACCCTACATCTGGTTTTTATGTCATTCATCTTTATCTTTATCGGATTTACATCTTTTGCGATGGTTATAATCCGTGCAAACCAGAACCCGCCGATGAATGAAAATGAACCTGATACTTTTACCGAATTGGTTTCTTATCTGAATAGGGAGCAGTACGGGGATTTCCCTACATTTAAAAGAAGATTTGCATCCGAACCCCATCAGCAGGTTGTCTATTCAGGATATTCATCAGACCTCGATTTTTTCTGGCGTTACCAGATGAACCATATGATGACCCGCTACTGGCTGTGGAATTATGCAGGAAGAAAAGACTGGGTTCAGGAATCGGGTCCGAATATTTCACCGTTCAATAAAATAGGAAATTTTTTCGGTGCTCCTTTTAATGTTCACTTCGGCGGAGAAACAAAAGATTCATTATACGGAATCCCTTTTCTGATCGGTTTGATCGGCATTTATTTTCATTTCAGAAAAGATTGGAAAATGGCTTCGGTGTTTATGCTTATGTTCATACTGATGGGATATCTGACTGCATTTTACCAGAACCAGCAGCAGCCGCAGCCCAGGGAGAGAGACTACTTCTATGTAGGAGCATTCTTCGTTTTTTCTATCTGGATAGCAATCGGTATGATTGGAATAATAGACTATTTGCGTTTAAAAGTTAAAGGCGAACTATTAAAAAATTTGTCTGTTTTCGGAGTGCTTGCATTCGGGATCGGTTTTATTCCCGTTAATATGATCCAGACAAATTATTTTACTCATGACCGCTCGAGAAATTGGGTGCCGTGGGATTATTCATACAACCTGCTGCAAAGCTGTGCTCCGAATTCTGTGCTCTTTACTAACGGGGATAATGATACCTTTCCTCTTTGGTATCTGCAGGATGTGGAAAAGGTAAGAAGAGATGTTAAGATTGTAAACCTCAGCCTGCTCAATACACCCTGGTATATAAGGCAGCTTAAAGACAACGATCCCTACCATGTAGGTAAAGTGAAAATGAAGCTTACCGATTTGCAGATAGATCAAATAAGGCCTATCCAGTGGGAAGCCAGGAATATAAATATCCCTTTACCGAAAAATCAAACAAAGGAAATTATTAAAGATCTTTTCCAGCAGTACGATATTTCTGATTCTGCCTTGTCAAGCTCACAGGGCATTTCATTTAAAATGAATCCGACCCTTAATTTCGGGAATGTGAAAGCAATAAGAGTTCAGGATATGATGGTCAAGGAAATTGTCGAGTCGAATCTCTGGGAACGCCCGATTGCTTTTGCCGTTACCTGCTCGGAAGACAGTAAAATCGGTTTGCAGGATTATTTAAAAATGGAAGCAATGGCATTCCGCATTGTACCTCAAAAAAGGAAACCAAATGAAGACTTTATAAATGAAAAGATCCTAAGGGAGCATCTGTTTACAAAAGGTCCTCATTTCAGTCAGAATTATAAACCCGGATTTAATTTTAGGGGATTAAATGATTCGACTATTTTCTTCGATGAAAACCATTCCAGGATGGTGCAGAATTACCGTAATTCATTCATCAGGCTTGCGCTTTATTATATAAATAAAAATCAGGATAAACTTGCTCTGCATTCGTTGGATACAATGGAAGAAAAAATACCAAGGAAGCATCTTGAAATGGAGCTGGGCCTGCTTTTTGAAATAGCAAATTTGTACAATACTGCAGGGGGCACAAAACAATACGCTCAGATTGCTGAAGAAGTAGAAGGTGCTGCTCTACAGAAAATTGAAGAAAATCCTACTGATGTTCAATCATATTATAATCCTTACAGAATTTTAATAGAGACATATGGAAATCGGCATGAATATGGAAAATTAGCCGATCTTTGGCAGAAACTTGGGGTTATGTTCCCGCAAGACAAAAATGTTCAGGAAAATATTAAAAAATATAAGAACTTGGCTGAACAAAATAATTTTCCGGATACTGTTTCTAAGCCGGTGCAGTAAAATCTTTATTCAATATATTTTAATAAGATAAGCGGTGAAAGCCGCTTATTTTTTATCGGCACTAATATATTAACAAGCAGAAATAGATTTGAAAATCTTAATTCTTGCATTGTCCGGTATATTCCCGGCAATACCGAATGCACTGTC
>CAYSGP010000354.1:0-8482 GCA_964430095.1 uncultured Ignavibacteriaceae bacterium | reverse complement strand
TAATTTTTTCCCGGCGTTCCTTAATTACCGATAAAATTTTTTCAACCTGTTCCTCAATCGTCAGGTTAGTAGTATCAATTTCAATGGCATCTGCCGCTTTAATCAGGGGACTTACATCCCGTGTTGAATCAATTTCATCCCTGTGCATCAGATTTTTTTTTACTTCATCAACTGCAACAGGTTTACCTTTTTCCTGAAATTCTTTCGCGCGGCGGCGCGCTCTTTCATCAATTGATGCAATCAAAAAAAATTTAAAATCTGCCTCTGGAAAAACAACGGTCCCGATATCCCGTCCTTCCATAACAACACCGGAGGTTCCATTGCCGAGCTGTCTTTGCTTCTTAACAAGAGCTTCTCTTACCGCTTCTATCTTACTGATCTCGCTGACTTTTGAACTTACTTCCAGAGATCGGATTTCCTCTGTAACATCGATTCCGTTTATTGCAACAAAAGTTTTACCTTTAACAAAATTCAGCCGAATATCCGAATTTATTGTAAGTTCAGCAACTGCTGCTGTATTATCAATAATTTTTTTTTCTAGTGCCAAAAAAGTTACAGCCCTGTACATTGCTCCCGTATCAATATATAGGAAGCCTAATTGATCTGCCAGAAGTTTTGCTGTTGTACTTTTACCGGAACCTGAAGGGCCGTCAATTGCAACTATTATCTTTTTTGACATAGAGAGCAAAGATATTTATAAATTGTTTAATTTTCAAAGAATTAAGCTGAACAAACATCAGGTTTTTATTCAAGAAAAGCCGGTAATTTTGATATAAACGATGTTTTTTATAAAAAAAACTATGAAATCTCCTCACCGTTTAATTCGGAGATAATTGCATTAATGTGGGGATCCGATGAAATTTTTAGTTTTTTCAGCTGCGGTTCGGAATTTTCTTGAATTACAGCGTTTATAGTGGAGGATTCTTCTTTGTTGAATTGAAAAAATAACCTTTTTCCGAAATATTCTTCAGTTTTCTTGAGAAGATAATTTTCATAACTGGAAAACATCTGGCGCTGCTGCTCTGAGAGTTCTTGTTTGAGCGATAGGTTAAGCTTGTTTTTTTCAAGCCTGAATGGTTTGGAAGCTTTAATAAAAGGTGCAACCGTCAAAGACTTTTCTTCATATATCTCTTTTACAAAGCCTTCCCATTTGCTTACAATAAAATCAAAACTGAATTCCGCTGCGGCTGCATCTTGAAGCTTCTTATCATCGGTCAGCGGTTTTATTTCCGGTTCTGAAGTTTTATAGGAATAATTTTTCTGAGGTTCATTTACAGCTCTGAGATTCTTAAAGTTATCATCCTTCAAAAAAAAAGATGAAGAGCCGCCTGCTTTCAAATCAGAATCCGTTCCGGAATTAAGGTCTGATATTATCTGTGAAATAGTTGCCGACTTTTCAAGTCCAATTAAATGACTAAGCGAAATCTCGACTTTCAGCTTATGGTTTTGAGAGAACTTAAGTTCTTGATATGTCTTGAGCAGAAAATTCAGAAGCCGGAGAAGATCTGAATGGGTAAATTTATCAATATACTGCAGATATCTTGCTCGGAATACATCTGCAGTTTCTATCAGCTCTGTTTTCTCCGTAATTACTGCCGCTAGAATGTTTCTGAAATGTTCAATTAACCCGTCCGTAAAATCTACAAAATCCCAGCCGTTCTCATAAATTATATTTGTAACATCAAAAACTGTTTTAAAATTCTTTTCTAAAACCGCATCGGATATTTTAAAGTATACTTCGTCGTTTATCAGGTTCAGCATTTTGGCAACAGTATCAGGATCAATGCTGTTTCCGCAGAAAGAAACTACCTGATCAAAAATGCTTTCCGCATCACGCAGTGCACCATCTGCCTTTTTGGCAATTATTGTAAGAGTCTTATCATCTATTTCAATCTTTTCGCTTTCAGCAATTTGTTTCAGCAGTGATTTAATACTTTCAAGCTGAATCCTTCTAAAATCAAACCTCTGGCATCTTGAAATTATTGTTGCCGGAACTTTATGTGCATCCGTCGTAGCAAATATAAAAATTGTATGAGAGGGAGGCTCTTCCAGTGTTTTTAAGAAGGCATTGAAAGATTCCCTTGTAAGCATATGAACTTCATCAATGATATAAACTTTATATTTTCCTCTTGTAGGAGCATATTTTACCGAATCGCGCAGTGTCCTTACCTCATCAATACCGCGGTTGGATGCGCCGTCAATTTCAATAATATCCATCAGCTGAGAAGTTTGAATCGTTCTGCACATTTCACATTCATTGCATGGTTCGGCATCCCTGGGGTTTAAGCAGTTCAGTGTCTTTGCCAAAATTCTTGCCGTTGTTGTCTTTCCAACTCCTCTCGGTCCCGTAAATAAATATGCGTGGGCAATCCTGCTGCTTCTGATGGCATTTTTAAGGGTGGTGGTTATATGTTCCTGCCCGACAACATCGCCGAATTTTTGAGGACGCCATTTTCTTGCTGTAACTATGAATGACATATATCTCTAATGAATTATTCTATTAATATCATACAAAATTTCTTTAGATAAAAAATCTACTAATTCTTCCAGATATTTTTTATCCGTCTCATTGAAAGCATTATAGGAATTACTGTCCAAATCCAGTACGCCAATAATCTTGTCCTCCTTAATTATTGGAACAACTATTTCAGATCTGGACTCAGCATCGCAGGCAATATGACCGGGAAATTTATTTACATCAGGTACAATTATAGTTTCTTTTCTTTCAGCAGCAGTTCCGCAGACTCCCTTTCCGACTTGAATTTCAGTGCAGGCAACCTTTCCCTGGAAAGGTCCAAGAAACAAATAATCTCCTTCAAGAAGATAAAATCCGACCCAGCTTATTTTGTCGAAAGTTTGTTTCAATGCTGCGGTGCAATTTGCAAGGGACGAAAGTAAATGATCTTCCCGTTTAAGCAAAGATTTTATCTGTTTTCTAAGCTCTACATATTTTTCTTCATCGGTAAGATTACTTTCTATGAAGATGCTTTCTGCCAACTGATTTTCCTTTGTCTTTACTCTGTCTGGAATTAACTGATTTTTTCCTGCTCAGCTTCTCTGATTTAATATTAAGATTGAATAGATGAGGGATTGCATCCTCTATTTTTTCAATAGGAATAATATTAAGCCCTTCTGTAACTTTATCCGGGATTTCTCTTAAATCAACTTCATTCTCTTTAGGAATCAGTACTGTTGTTAAACCGTGTCTTTTAGCAGCAAGAAGTTTTTCATTTAACCCTCCGATCGGCAGAATCTGTCCTCTCAATGTTATTTCACCGGTCATTGCTACAGCCGTTGAAGCCGGTTTTCCGCTGATTGAGGAGAAGAGAGCCATTGCCATTGTAATTCCAGCGGAAGGGCCATCTTTAGGAATTGAGCCTTCAGGTACATGAATATGAATCTCTTTACCTTTAAAAAAATCAGGATTCAGTTTTAATTCTTTTGCTTTCGATCTGATATAGCTTAATGCCGCCTGTGCGGATTCTTTCATCACGTTTCCAAGCTGTCCGGTCAGAGTCAGTTTTTCTGCTCCGGTCATTGTAGTTACATCGACAGAAAGAAGTTCGCCTCCCACACTTGTCCATGCTAACCCTGTCACGCTTCCCACTCTCGGTTCCTTAACATGCTTTTGATATCTATACCTTGGAACCTTTAGAAATTCTTCCACCTTGTTTTCATCTACAACATATTTGTTAACTTTTTTATGACGCCCGTTTGTACTTTCGGAGAGTACTATTTCCCGGGCTAATTTCCTGCAGATTGAAGCTAACTCCCTTTCAAGATTTCTGACTCCGGCTTCACGAGTGTATTCTGAAATAATTTTATTTATTGCACCGTCTGTAAATTCTACGCGGCGGTTTATTAATCCGTGGGCTTCAAGTTTTTTCGGAATCAAATGCCTTTTTGCGATTTCAATCTTATCATGTTCAAGATATCCGGGAAGCTCAATTATTTCCATGCGGTCTTGAAGCGGAAGAGGAATATTGTAGCGGATGTTTGCAGTAGTAATAAACATTACCTGAGAAAGATCATAATCTACTTCAAGGTAATGATCATTAAATGTATGGTTCTGTTCAGGATCAAGAACTTCAAGCATCGCAGACGAGGGATCGCCCCGGAAGTCCATGCTCATTTTATCAATTTCATCGAGCAGCATTACGGGATTTATAGTGGTTGCTTTTTTCATGGACTGCACTATTTTCCCCGGCATAGATCCGATATAAGTACGCCGGTGTCCTCTTATTTCCGCTTCGTCTCTTATTCCGCCTAAACTTATCCTGACAAACTTTCTCCCGAGAGCCCGTGCTATTGATTTTCCCAAAGATGTTTTCCCCACTCCCGGAGGTCCAACAAAGCACAGTATTTGCCCGCGCATCTGTTTTACTAAATTTAAAACTGCAATATGTTCAAGAATTCTTTCTTTTGGTTTTTCCAATCCGAAATGATCCTCATCGAGTATTTTCTGAACATGCTTAATCTTCAGGTTATCTTTTGTTTTTTTAGACCAGGGAACTTCAATCAGCCAGTCGAGGTAATTCCTTATAACTGTTGATTCGGGAGACATGGGCGGAGTTTTCTTCAGCTTATTCAGCTCTTCAAAAGCTTTTTGCTCAGCTTCTTTGGTCATCCCGGCTTTTTTTATTTGATCCCTGATTTTTGTGAACTCAGGTGAAGTATCTTCTTCTTCTCCCAGTTCATCCTGCAGAATTTTAATCTGCTCCTGGATTATAAACTTGCGCTGCGTTTTTGCAATATTTTCCTGGACTTTTGTATCGATCTCTTTTTCAATTTTGAGGATATCAATTTCAGAGTTTAAAATTTTTATTACTTCATAATATTGATCCTTCAAAGTAATTTTCTGAAGGATGCCTTGCTTTACATTTATCTGCTGGTTGATATTTGCCGCCACATAAAATAATTTTCTGTCCGGCTCTTCAATATTCTCAAATGCAGTCATCGCTTCCTTAGGAATATTCCGGCTGATTTTTACGTAGTCTTTGAAAAGCTGGGACATCTGCCTGATCATTGCATCCATTTCATGATCTTGCTTAACAGACGGCACTATTACTTCGATTTTCCCCTCAAAAAATTCCTTTCTATCCGTGAAGTCGATTATTCTGCCCTGCAGCAGTCCGTCGACTAAAATTTTCATTAAACCGTTAGGCAGTTTCAAGATCTGGACAATCTTGGCGATGGTTCCCTCGGGAAAAATATCTTCCCTTTTCGGATCTTCAATTGTTGATTTCTTCTGCGCAGAAAGAAAAATAAATTTAGTTTTATCCAATGCATAATTGGCGGCCCTGATTGACTGTTCTCTTCCCACCAAAACCGGGAATATCATATAAGGAAAAATTACAATGTCTCTTAAAGGCAGGATCGGAAGAACTTCAGGGATGTTGTCAACGACGGAAATATCGTTCGGATTTTTAATCTCTAATTCTTCTATTTCGCTCAATTTGTCTCCGTATAAATCGTAAATAATGAAAACTTACAGTCTGCGGAATTTATTTTGCACGTGAACTTGAAAGTTCTCAAATTTTTTTCAAATATACCAAAATATGGGGGGGCATTCAAGGAAGAAACTTTCTGCTATGTCGGCCTTTACTCTTAAATTATTTTATTTTTATAGTAATTTTAGAACATCACAATATTTAAAACTAGTATATTAAAAGATCAAAATGGGAAAATTTATGATAAATGATTTACTCCAAATATCTAAAGAAGCCGGTGAAATTATTAGGGAAAACTTTAATAAAAACATTAAGGTGGATTATAAAAGCAATGAAAAAGATCTTGTAACCGAAGTCGATAAATTATCTGAAAAACATATTACCGATTTTATAAAAAGAAAATATCCTTCTCACGGAATCCTTGCCGAAGAAGGCGGCAATATTAAAGAAGGCGAAGAATATCTCTGGGTAATTGATCCGCTTGACGGAACTGTAAACTTCGCCCATGGACTTCCGGTTTTCTCGATTTCAATCGGTTTACGTAAAAACCGGCAGACTATTGCGGGTGTCGTTTATGATATAATGCAGAATATCATTTACTCTGCCGAAAAGGGGAAAGGTGCATTTGCTGATTCTCAAAAAATCCGTGTGACGGAAAATGCTAATCTTGGTCATGCACTCTTAGTTACCGGTTTTCCTTATACAATTTCATCGAATCCGGATAACGCGCTTGGAAAATTTACATCTCTTACAATGGCTGCCAGAGGAATCAGGCGTTTAGGTTCCGCTGCGATTGATTTCTGCTATGTAGCTAAAGGAGTGTTCGACGGATTCTGGGAAGTTTTTTTAAATCCGTGGGATATGTGCGCCGGGAAGCTTATTGTCGAAGAAGCCGGCGGATTGGTTACCGATTTTGACGGAAATGATATTGATATTTATTCCAAAAGAATTTTAGCTACAAACGGAAAAATTCATCAGCCGATGATTGAAATCCTGAAGAAGAACTGAATTAATTTCGGATTGCGGATTGCGAATTTCGGATTTCATATTCTTGACAAGCTTCGAGTATTAAATTAAAAAATTAAAATTAATATGGCAGGAACTCAAGCTGAATTTAAACGCGAACTTGGACTGTTTGATTCTACAATGATTGTAATCGGTTCGATGATAGGTTCGGGCATTTTTATCGTTAGTTCTGATATTGCTAGAACTGTTGGTTCCGGCGGACTGCTTCTTTTGGTTTGGCTCATAACAGGAATTATTACAATAATGGGAGCATTGAGTTACGGCGAATTGGCTTCAATGATGCCCAGAGCAGGAGGACAATATATTTATTTAAAAGAAGCATACAATCCGTTAATCGGTTTTTTGTATGGGTGGACTTTATTTCTGGTTATCCAAACCGGGACAATCGCCGCAGTCGCTGTTGCGTTTTCTAAATTTACCGCAGTTTTAATTCCCTGGTTCAGCTCAGAAAATATTTTAATTTCTATTTTCAGCCTGCATATATCCGCATCTCAGCTCCTGGCAATAGTTTCTATCTTAATTCTTACCTATATAAATATTAATGGATTAAAAACAGGAAAAATTGTTCAGGATATTTTTACAAGCACAAAAGTAATTGCTTTAGCCGGATTAATTTTACTTGGATTTTTGATCGGGTCTAATTCTGAAGTAATAGCCGCGAATTTCACGAATTTTTGGAAGGGGGAATGGATCCATTTTTCAAATGGAAATATTGAATCGACAGAACAATTGTCGGGATTTTCAATAATTGCTGCAATCGGCGTTGCCATGGTCGGTTCTTTATTTTCCAGCGACGCATGGAATAATATTACTTTCACTGCCGGTGAAGTAAAAGAGCCGAAAAAAAATATCCCCCGGAGTCTGTTTTTAGGAACCATGACTGTAACTATTATTTATCTGCTTGCTAATGCGGCATACTTGAGTGTTTTACCTTTGATGGGCACACCCGGTGCCGCTGATCCGTATTCTTTAGGAATTCAATTTGCAGCCGAAGATAGAATCGGAACCGCTGCGGCTTACACAATATTCGGAGCACCTGCAGAAATAATTATGGCGGCATTAATTATGATTTCTACATTCGGCTGCAATAACGGTTTGATTCTGGCTGGTGCACGTGTTTATTATTCAATGGCAAATGATAAACTTTTTTTCAAAGCAGCCGGGATGCTGAATAAAAATTCTGTTCCATCAAAAGCTTTAATATTCCAGGCAGTTTGGGCAGGTATTTTATGTCTCTCCGGCACATACGGGCAGCTTCTTGATTATGTTATATTCACTGTTTTGATTTTTTATGTGCTTACAATTACTGCGATAATCATTTTAAGAAAAAAGAAACCTGATGCCCAACGTCCTTACAAAGCATTCGGGTATCCCTTCATACCAATTCTTTACATCATTTTAGCTTCTGCAATTTCAGTCATTCTTTTGATTTATAAATCTCAATTTACCTGGCCGGGATTAATTATTGTTCTCCTCGGTATTCCGGTATTTTTTCTGTGGAAGAGAAAAAACTAAACATGTTAGTTATAAAAGTTCGCAAAAGTTTACAATTTTACTTTAAATTTAACTTGGAAAAAGTGCTTTAAATTACTTCTCCTTCATTTTTAAAATATTAATATTCGCATCATTTCTATACTAAATAACTAAATCAGTTGTCTCTGTTCATTAAAACTAATGAAGGAGGTAGTATGTTTAAGCCGCGTTACTCTTTTTTTTCTCTTATTTTTCTTTCACTTCTTTTGGCCCTCTTTTCAGATATTCGGGCCCAAAACACCGGTACAATAAAAGGCAAGATTACTGATACCGAGGGTAATTCAGTTCCATTTGCAAATGTTATTGTCCTAGGTACAACACTTGGCGCCTCATCGGATGCACAGGGTAGCTTTATCATCGCTAATATTCCGACGGGAAGCCATCAAGTAAGGGCAAGTGCAGTAGGTTACAAAACGGTAACTTCGGCCGTGAATGTTATTCCAGGAGCATCGGCAACACAAGATTTCAGCTTA
>CAYSGP010000353.1:0-2942 GCA_964430095.1 uncultured Ignavibacteriaceae bacterium | reverse complement strand
AAAATATGCCGTTTTTTTATCTTTTTAACTGAAGATAAATATGACGGCCTAAAAAATATTTCAACTGGCTTTTTTAACGGTCATAAATTTGAATGGTGAATAAAGCGGGCAAAATCCAATAAAACCTGTAAAGAAAAATACAACGGCAAAAATTCCAAGGACTATTGCTGCGGGACCGCTTATTTGGTCAGTGAAATATAATAAAGCAACTAAAACTGCTAGAAAAAATCTAATTACTCTGTCTATTGAACCCATATTTTTTTTCATTATTGAACTCCTTTATTTTTTATACTCGTTAGATTTCTAATAATGAAAAAGGATTCCGATCAAATTCTTTTCCTGAAGCCCTGTCCTCTTACCTCATGAACATTATTAATAATTACAAATGCTTCAGGATCGATATCTTTTATCAGCTGCGTTACTGTGCCCAGCTCTTTTAAAGTAACAACGGTTATAATAACTTCTCTTTCTATGTTTTTATAAAGCCCCCGGGATTTTATTGCTGTAGCACCGCGGCTGATTTCATTCATAATTTTCTCTCCGATTTCCGCATATTTGTCAGAAATAATGTATACTGCCCTTGCGTAATCAAATCCGTCGATAATTGCGTCAATAATTCTTGCAGAAACAAAAAGCAGAAAGAATGCATAGAGTGTTAAAGCGAATGCCGGCCGGTTGGGAGAGAGATTTTTTATTTCGATTATCAAACCTGCTAAAAGGATCACTGCAAAATCAATTATCATTATAGCCATTCCGGGTTTGACGCCGAACCGCTTCTGCATAATTGCCGCAACAATATCGGATCCTCCTGTAGTTCCTTTAAATTTAAAGACTATTCCGAGTCCTACCCCCAGCAAAACCGCGCCTATAAGAATTAAAAAGAAGAAATCATTTTTAAGGAGATCCTGAACAGTTTGGGTATCCTGCAGCCGAATGAAATGAAAACCGGGAACATCTCCTCTGAAAAAATCAATAAAAAAAGAATTTAAGGTGAATCCGTAGAATGTACGTGCTCCGAAGGTTTTCCCAAGTTCTTTTATTCCCCAAATGTAAAGAGGCAAATTTAGAATCCAAATCATTGCACCTACCGGAATGGTATTATTGCTCAAGTAATGAATAGCCATTGAAAGACCGCTTACACCGCCGGGCACTACTCGGGCATCCACTAAATAAACTCCGATGCCGATGGACATCAGAATTGCCCCAATCGTAATAGCAGCATAATCGATTACAATCTGTTTCTTAGATTTTTTTTTATCCATATAAAGACCTTTTTAAAAATGATTTAATTAAATATAAATAGAAGTTTGAAGTATATACTAATGTGAGGAAGTGGTTTTACCCGGGAAGGTTATTTTTACTAAGTTTATTTTAATAAAGCAGTATTTAATAAATGAATAATTTTTTCAATTCGGCTGTTCGAAAAATTTGCATGTTTACACTGCTATTATGCCAAACCGGGTATTCCCAATGGGAAGCAGGTGCCGGTTATTCAGTTAAAAATCAATATCCGTTCAGAGGATTTAGTTTTTTTGTTGAACCAAGGCTTCCTTTCCAAGGTGCGGATTTCGGCATTAATTTAAGAGCAGCACTTGAATATTATTCAGACCAGGAAAAATATATTTCCGATGAAAGAATATCTTACGCAGAGACTCATAACACAGTTATAGATATAAACGTATTAATAAATTTTTTCTTAAGGAACATTCAGCCTTTTCTTGGTTTAGGTGTCGGTATTGGAAATTATTACATAGAAAAATTCGAATCTTTAAATAATAATGTGAGTAGCACAGATATTAAATGCCTGAAATTTTTAACCAGATTATCTGCAGGTTTAAAGCTTACATTCTTCCAGGTTTTGCGGCCCTTTATTCAACTCAACTTAATGCAATATTGGGGCTCTCTAGAGGCAGTTCAATTTAATAGACAGATATCATCAACCCAGGTTGGCGGAATTTTCGGATTAAGTTTTAACTTTTAGAATTAAAAACCCGGCACAAACAACCTTCTTATTTTAAATTCCCATTCAAGTACTCAAAAGCAGCATCGACAGATTTGTGAGTTCCGGTAATTACTATTGTATCTTTTGCTAGGATCTGTTCTTTAGATGTAGGATTTGAAATTGTTTTATCACTACGGACAATTGCGATAACTGTGGTATCCGTCTTTGCTCTTAGATCAAGTTCGCGTAGAGTTTTTCCAATGTGAATATTGTCTTCATTTACGTAGTAGGTCTCAGTCAAGCCGGCAGCGAGTATTTCATTTAAATGGACAAATGAATTTATATCAGGAGTTTCTGTTCTCATTAAGCTGTAAGCTTCTCCCCTCAAGATGGCTATCTGTCTCATAATTACATTAAGCGGTATATGGTATCTCTCCAAAACTTTACCGAATATCTGAAGAGAAGTCTCAAATTCTTCAGGAATTACTGAATCTGCTCCGAGTACCGTCAAATCATCAATTTCGTTTATATACTTAGTCCTTACTAAAGTATAAACGGATGGGTTCAATCTTTTAGAGAGCTTAAGTGCTATTTTTGTAGAAGAAGGATCGGAAATAGCAAACACAATTATATTTGCCTTAATCAGATTGGCTGCGATAAGAATCTCTTCCCGGGTAATATCGCCGTAAATAACATTTTCACCTTTTGCCTTTTCCGTTTTTACTATTTCAGGATTCATTTCGACAACAAGATAGCTTATTCCGGTTTCTTTTAGAACTCTTGCTAAATTTTTTCCGTTAAGTCCGAAACCTGCGATAATTACATGATCGGTCAACTCTTTTTTAATTTTTTTAACAGATTCGCCTACCGGTTCAAACCTTCCAAATTTATGCGCAATCAGTGGAGTGATCTCGAATAGGAACGGAGCAACTATCATCGTAAATATTGAAGCTGCTAGAAAAGAATTGTACACATCAGTTTCAATCAAGTTATAACCTTT
>CAYSGP010000352.1:0-6095 GCA_964430095.1 uncultured Ignavibacteriaceae bacterium | reverse complement strand
AATGAGTTATTTAGTTAATGGGTTATTTAGTTATTTGGTTTGACTGTCTTTCGAGGTAAGCTATGTATCCATTTAGGACTTTGATGCAATGTAAAACCTTTTCTCTGAAATATTTTAATTCTTCATCAGTTATATATTCTTCATCAAATGCATCTATTAAATGATTTAGTGTTTCAAATAAACTGCCTCTTGCAATTCGACCGAATTTAGAATTATCTTTAAAATGGTATCGTCCAAAACCTTTAGCTATATTTGATCCATTAGACCTGCTGCTCCGGATTATTTGATCTGTTAACCTATATTTTTCATCAAATGGAAATTTTTTCACTAAAACCCTTATCTCCTGTTTAAGCTGCCTAGATAATTTCCATACTTCCAATTCCTCAAAAGTTTCAAATGCCATTTCACCCCTCCTTTAAATTTTACTAATTATCATAAGAACTTAGTAACTCAATAACTTAATAACCCAATAACTTAGTAACTTATTAACTTATTAACGATTCGAGCTCATTCAGAAGAAATTCCATTTTTTCAGTTACTGCGGATACAGGTTCAACAGAGCTCATATCTACGCCGGCATTTTTCAGAATATTTAATGGGTAATCGGAGCTTCCGGATTTCAGGAAATTTAAATACTTCCCTACAGCAGGCTTCCCCTCGGTTTTAACTTTCCTCGCTAAAATTTCCGATGCGGCAAAACCGGTAGCATATTGGTAAACATAAAAGTTATAATAAAAATGGGGAATCCGTGCCCAGCTGTATTCTTCCAATTCGTCAACAATCATTTCCGGTCCCCAGTATTTTTGAAAAACAGCTTTATACATGCGGCATAAAATATCGGGAGTTAATGTCTCTCCTTTTTCTACCCGTTCATAAGCATCTTTTTCAAACTCAGCAAACATGGTCTGCCTATAGAATGTAGCGGAAATATTATTCAAATATTTTTCAAGAAAAAATAATTTTTCGGCACGGGCTTCCGAACGTTCAATTAAATAATCGAGCAGTAAAGATTCGTTAAATGTGGAAGTTACTTCCGCCAGGAAGATAGAATAGTTTGCATAAGGATAAGGCTGGGTTATACCGGTATAATAGGAATGCATATTATGTCCCATCTCATGAGTCAGTGTAAATACATCGTTCAGCAGGTCCGTCCAGTTTAGAAGAACGTAAGGATGAATTCCGTACGTAGACCCCGATGAGTATGCTCCGCTCCTTTTTGCCTGAGTCTCGTAAACATCAATCCACCTGTTGTTGAATGCGGTTTGAATAGATTTAAGATACTCCTCTCCTAAAGGCTTTAAAGATTCAATTACAATTTTCTTTCCCTCTTCATAGCTGAACTTTTTCTCCCCATCCAGGGAAAAAAGGCTTACATAAACATCGTAAGGGTGCAGCTCCTTTAAATTCAAGATCTTCTTTTTTATAGAAGCCCAGCGGTGAAGTGGCTTAAGATTGCGGTTTGTTGCTTCAACAAGATTATCATAAATGGAAAGATTAATACAATTCCGGTCTAATGCAGCCTCCCTGGCAGATTTATATTTTCTTGCCTTAGCATAAAAAATATTGGATTTTAAACTGCCGTTAAACAAAACAGACAGAGTATTCGCACTTTCTTTAAATGGTTTAAGATAATTATCAAAAGCGCGTTTTCTAAAGCTGCTGTCCGGAGAATATATGGCGGCATAATAACGCGCATGAGTAATTTCAATTTCATTTCCGTTTTCATCTTTTATATGAGGGAACTTAAGATCGGCATTTGTAAACATGGAAAAAGTATTATAGGGAACATGAGTTATCTCGTTTGCCATTGCCAGAATCTCTTCCTGTTCCTTTTTCAAAGTATGAGATTTGGTTCTAAGCAGGTCTTCTATTGAATGTTTATATACTTTTAATTCAGCAAGAGAATCAATCATTCCAAGCAGCTTCTGATTATCTATCTGAAGCAGTTCAGGCCTGATGAAAGAGCTGGCAGCTGATACTTTGACATAGAGTGAATTTATTCTCCCCTCCATTGCCTGGTATTTGGTATCCCTCATATCGCTGTCTTTAGCAAGCATCGAATAAAGACGAAGTTTATCCAGTTTAATCCCGGTTTGATCATCAAATTTCAGGCATACAAGGAGAGTGTCCGGACTTTGAGAGAGAGTCCCTTCAAACTTTTTGTGTTCGGCAATATGATTTTCAATCCATTTGAAATCTTCCTCCCAAAGATCTTCCGATTGATAGATATGCGTCAGGTCCCATTTATATTTATGTTCAATTTTATCCCGGGTTGGAATGGAACCGCTTATTTGATGTGCAAAAAGCTTTATTTCGGCAAGTTTCGTTTTAATCATTAAATTCTAGTAAATAAATATTTCTAAACAATAAAAATACTAAAACCATTTTTTCTTTTTAAAGAAATAAATCAATACAAGCGTTATAATCAGCATTATCCCCATTACTGTGATATACCCGTATTTCCAGGTAATTTCAGGCATATTAAGAAAACCTGACTCCGGTCTGAAATTCATTCCGTAAATTCCCACAATAAAGGATAACGGGATAAAAATTGTGGAGATAACCGTCAACAATTTTATAACCTCGTTCATTTTCTGGTTGGCATATGAAAGATTAATTTCAAGCATGCCGTTCATTGCTTCTCTTAAATTATCAGTTGTTTCGACATTCTTTTTAATATGATCCAAAAGATCCCTGAAGAAAATAAATGTAGATCTCTCAAAAAGCGGGATTCTGTCTCTCTCTACAGCATAAACTGCATCTCTTAAAGGAAGAATAATTCTTCTTAAAGCAATTACTTTTTTCCTCAAAGCATGAATTGACCCCAGGGGAGAACTGTCAGTCTGCCTTAAGAAATCATCTTCTACTTTATTTATTTGATCGTCAAAGTTTTCCAGGATCGCTGAGTAATTATCAACAAGTGTATCTAGGATCCGGTACATCAGGTAATCTTCTCCCTGTTTTCTGATTCTTCCCTTGTTTGATCTTAAACGGTCGGCAATCATTTCCAAAAAGTCCAGTTCTTTTTCTTGAAAGGTGATCAAACATTTATTTGTTAAAATAAAGGATAGCTGCTCGAATAATAATTCTTCTTCAAATCCTTTAAACTCAGCCTGCTTGGCAACAAGAAATAAATATTCATCATAATCTTCTGACTTGATAATTCCGTTTACATTTAAAATATCTTCCAGTACAAGGGGATGAATGTTGAATACATCTCCAATTTTCTCAATTTTATTTACATCGTGAAGACCGGTTACTTTTATCCATGTGGGATAACTGCCGGATTTATATGCTTCAAGCTCCTGAGGATCTTCAATCTGTTTTTCCTCGAAATGATGAGAATCGTATTGAAAAACCGAAATAACCGGCTGTTCAAGTTTTTTTTCTCCGGTGAATATTAAAGAACCGGGAGATTTTCCCATTTTTTTTTCACTTAAGCTCTTGCGGATCATAAAGCCAAGCCTCATTAAGAATTTTATTGAACCTTAAAATATAAAGGTTTAGCAACAATATTTTAAATTATTCCGGAAAATAGAAGAGAAGGAGTTATTTGGAAAATTAATTCAGGTCTTGTATGATCTGGATGGTTAATTTACCCGTAAAACTGGTGAAAAATATTTGAACAACATCGGGAACAGATCCTTGCAGCTTTAAAGATGGACTTTGAAAATTCCTATCCAGAGTTGATTTATAAATAATATTCCGTCCCCTGTCGTAAATTGTCAATTCCACGGCACCTGAGATGTAACCGAATAAAGATAAATATAAGTTTGAGTCTGAAAAATTAAAAAAGGTGTGATCAAACAAACTGTCTGAAATGGACTGAGCATTTATTGTAAATGAATAAGAATCGGAGGTAATCTGCTGCACCGGTTCATTTATATTTCCGCTGGGCGTGAAGGGAGGAATAATTTCCTCCCGGCACGAAGCAAAGCATAAGAGCACAGCCGGTGCAATAATTAAATATTTCAAAACTGAATTAATCATAAATCAGCTGCAGGGAAATAATTAAATCTTCAGATTCATAACACTATCGATACATTTTTTAAAGACATCGTAATCCTGTAAACCCAATAAAAAAGACTTCTGCTCAGCATCAGTATCATAAATAAATGTTGCCGGTATTGATCCGTCCCATTCCTTGTTTAGCAGTTCAATCACTTGTTCCGTACTTTTCTCAGGTATAATGTAAACCATGAAGCCGGGATTATTTTGCTTGGCAAGAAAATCAGCGGCTAATGAGTCGGCATTCTTTCCAAAGTCCACGTTTAAACTCAGGAATTCCAGATTTTTGTTTTTATATTCCCCGGCAATTTTAATCAAGTCCGGGAATTCTTCAACACACGGCTTACACCAGGTTGCCCAGACATTTAATAGAAGAGCTTTCCCCTTTCTGTTATTTATTATTTCATTAAGTTCTTCGGCATTAATTGATTTGATAGTCCTCAGTTTATTTTGACTACCGGAGGGAATAGTTTTAGTTTCATTTTCTCGGCAGCCGTTAAATAAAAGTAAAATCAGCAAAGCGTGTAAAAAAAACAGAAATTTCATCCGTTGACTCTTTTAATTGTGCATCCGAATGCCTTTGTTTCGGGATTGGATACCGGCTTGCCGCTCAATATTTCATTTAATGCAGCAGCCAGATCTTTGCTTTCAACTTCCGATTCATCCCGTGAATCATCAATTCTGCCGTGATAGAGAATTTCATAATTGGAATTCAAAACAAAAATCTCAGGCGTATGGCCTGCTCCGAATTTATCCGCCACCACATTATTAATATCTTTAAGGACCGGGAATTTAAATCCGTTTTTATTTGAATGATCTTTTATTTCATCAGCGCTCTCCTGTTTATTTGAATTTATCCCGATGACGGCAATATCTTTCTTGCTGAATTCATTATAAAGCTTAACCATTCTCGAATTATATGCATTGGATACCGGGCATTCGGTAGCAATAAACATAAGTACAATAGCTTTGGAGTTTTTATAATCCGAAAGCGAATGAACCTTCCCGTTAAAATCTTTTAATGAAAAATTCTCTGCTTTCTTTACCTTGCCTGAGAAATCATTACCGGATAAATAGTTCCATGAAATTAAAACTGCAAAAATAAAGATTGATAATCCTGCCAGTCTTTTAAATATCATTTCCATCTCCTTCTGTTTTTATTAATCGATAAGAACCGGACCAAAAAATATATCATTCATTTATTAAGAAGTTATCTTAAAAAATATCTTTGTTGTTTTCAATGGTAATAGGAAGAATAATCTCGTACATGTGATCACGATTAAAACAGTTATTAAATAGCTGTTTCAAACAGTATTCAGGAAAATTATTATTATGGAATTCAATTTCGGGTCCTCTTCCGAAAAATTTTTCTTTTTTCTGCATGCCTCGATATAAAATATCTTTATTAATTTGAAACACTTTTTAGCAGAATATTTGCTGAATACTAGTAATTTTCATTGCCTCCCAATTCTTTTTTCGAACAACCGTGTGGCATTAATATTGAATAAATAATCAAATTAACTAAAAGGGTTTTTACATAATGCACAAAAAAATTTCAGCCGTTTTTTTATTCATCTTTCTTACCTGCAGTACCGTTTTTGCGCAGGCCCCAGAAGACAGCTGGAATATCGGCTTTGGGGGAAGCTACCCCAGATTAGTCAGTATATGGAGCGAGGCTTATTCAGGGGATGAAAATTATGGTGCTTTTGCTTCCATCCAAAGAAATTTTACCGAGCATGTCGGATTAAGATTTATGGGTAAATATTCTCACATGCAGACCTTTTATGATACAAGGGGTGGTGTTGATCCTTCCAACGTAGATTTAATTTCCGGAAATTTAGACATAATTTATTACTTGATTCCCTGCGAATCTATATCGCCTTATTTTTCGATGGGAGGATCGATACTTTACTTTGAGCTTGAAGACGCATACAACCCGGGCCTAAACGAATTCTGGACGGAGTATCAATTTAATTTTGCTTTAGGTACCGAATGGAGCTTAAGCAGTGAATGGAAATTAAAAACTGAAGTCTGCTATTTAACCCCTTCAACTAATAAACTGGACGGTGAGGATAGTGCTCATGAAC
>CAYSGP010000351.1:0-6550 GCA_964430095.1 uncultured Ignavibacteriaceae bacterium | reverse complement strand
AGCGTTGTCGGAATCTTCAGATCTCTTGCCGGCGGATGGCTGGATAAAGCCGCCTTGGAATCTTATCAGCCGATGGACCCCGTAACCGAGCAGCCCGAACCTGAACAGCCGTCTGAGAATGGAAATGAATAATTTATTTTAATTTAGAGCTTAGAATGTAAATCCCCAATCTTTAATTAGAACGGGGATTTTTTATTAAGGAGGATATTTCATTGAAGAACAAGGAATTTGTTAAGCGGGCAAGAAAATTTGCAAAACCATTTTGCGTTACCGATGGTAAAGAATTCAGACTAAAGCATTTCGACCCCGCAGATACACTTGGTTTGAAATCAGAAGATAAACCAAAAGCACAAGAAGCCCTTAAGAATGGTATTGAGGTTCTTTCTGAATTACAGGATAAACTCTATGCACAGGATAGATGGTCGGTGCTTTTAATCTTCCAGGCAATGGATGCTGCAGGGAAAGATGGTGCAATCAAACACGTAATGTCCGGGATAAATCCTCAAGGCTGCCAGGTATTTTCATTTAAAGCCCCGACAAGTGAAGACCTTGACCACGATTTTTTATGGAGATGCATGAAACGGCTGCCTGAACGCGGACGCATTGGAATTTTTAACCGCAGTTATTATGAAGAAACTCTTGTCGTGCGGGTGCATCAGGAGATTCTGGCTAAGCAAAAATTGCCTGAGAAATTAAAAACTAAACAAATCTGGAATGAACGATTCAAGGATATTCGAAACTTTGAAAAATATTTAAACAGGAATGGAACGGTCGTTAGAAAGTTCTTTCTTCATGTATCCAAAGAAGAACAGAAAAAAAGATTTCTGGAACGAATTGATAATCCTGAAAAAAACTGGAAATTTTCATCCGCTGATGCAAAGGAACGAGGACATTGGGATGAGTATATGAAAGCTTATGAGGATATGATTATTAATACAGCCGCAAAGTATTCCCCCTGGTATGTCGTTCCTGCAGATAATAAATGGTTCACCAGGCTGGTAGTTGCTGCAGCAGTTATAGATGCGCTTTCATCACTTGATCTGGAGTATCCGGAGGTCGGCGAAGAAAAATTGAAAGAGCTGGCTGAAGCAAAACGATTACTAACTTAGAATAAATTAATTTTTAGAATAACTAATAGGAATTAATCAGAATGAAAAAATTTTTTAAACCTGGCCCTAACTGGCTGCTGATATTTATCCCGATTTCCTTCGCGCTTGAGCAAACCGAAGCATCGGCACCATTAATTTTCTTTTCAGCAGCACTTTCAATTATTCCAATTGCAAAACTAATCGTTCATTCAACTGAACAATTAGCGACTTATACCGGCGATGCGATTGGAGGATTGCTTAATGCAACATTTGGAAATTTTCCGGAATTGATAATTGCTTTTGTGGCTTTAAGTGCAGGACTTTACACAATGGTATTAGCGTCATTAGTCGGCGCTATTCTGGCTAATCTCCTGCTTGCGCTGGGCTTATCATTTTTTATTGGCGGGACTAAACATCACGTCCAGGAATATAATCCTGTAAGTGCCCGGGTTTATGCTTCCATGATGTTTATGGCTGTAATCAGTCTTTCGGTTCCGAGTTCGTTTAATACTCTTTTTGGGACACAGGATGTGCTTAGGGAGGAGAGTATGCTCAATATTGGATTGGCGGTTGTACTTCTTTTGGGCTATGCACTCTATCTTTTTTTTATGATAAAAACACACCCGGAATTTTTTAAAAGCAGTAAGGATGAGGAAGACGAACATCAGGAAGATCGCTGGTCTAAAAGCCGTTCAATTATTTCTCTGATAATTGCATCTGTAGCCGCAGCTTTTATGAGTGAAGTACTTGTCGGTGCTGCAGAAGGAACCGGTGAGGCACTCGGTATGTCTTCTACATTTATCGGAATTGTATTTCTTGCCGTAGTCGGCGGTGCAGCAGAAAGTTTTTCTGCAATTGCGATGGCGCAAAAAAACAAAATGGATTTAAGTGTTGGAATTCTGCTTGGCAGCTGTATACAAATCGCTTTGTTTGTTGCACCTGTTTTGGTTCTGCTGAGTCTTGTTATTGGACCTCATCCTTTACATCTTTCATTTCCGCGTAATCAGATTGGCGCATTATTCGTTGCGGTTCTAATCGGTTCGCTTGTTTCGGGAGACGGCAGATCTAATTGGTATAAAGGTATTCAGCTGATTGCTGTTTATCTGATTATTGCTTTGATGTTTTTCTTCATGCCTGATACTATTTAGGAAAGAATTAAATGCCTGAAAAAAATCTGTGGCAGAGAATAAAAGAAAAGAATCAAAGCGCTCTCGATCCAATCGACAGGATATCGGAAGTTCTGTTTGGATTGATAATGGTTCTCACTTTTACGGGATCAATTAGTGTCGGATCAGACGGCAGAGCAGAAATTAGGGAACTTCTTTGGGCTGCTTTAGGATGCAATCTTGCCTGGGGTATTATTGATGCCGTATTTTACTTAATGGGGATAATATTCTCGAGAGGACATGGCTTATCGGTTTTAAAAAAAATTAAATTAACTCACGATAAAGAGGTTTCCCGCAATCTTTTGAAAGATGAATTGCCGCTTTTAGTGTCTTCGGTCTTGAAGCCGGATGAGGTTGACAGTCTGAAAGAAAGATTGGTTAATCTTGAAACCCTGCCTCGAAGAAAGATTATCTCTTCTTCCGATTTAATAGGTGCATTTCTGATTTTTCTGCTTGTATTTGCCTGCACATTCCCGATTGCTCTTCCGTTCGTTTTTTTACATAATACCCCTTTGGCGATGCGGATTTCAAATAGTATTGCATTGTTGATGTTATTTTTGGGCGGTGTCTCGGTAGCTAGATATGCAGGTTTTCATCCTTACAAGACTGCGAGTATCCTGGTGATTCTTGGGATTATTTTAGTTGCATTAACAATAGCACTTGGCGGATGAAGAAATCAATTAAACTATTTCTTTCATTCCTCCTTTTGTCCTCACAGCAGTTTGCTCAAGACACCCAGAGTAAATCGGAAAATCCTAAATGGAATTTTAATGCTTCGCTCTATTCATATTTTATACACGATGATTTTTTTCTTTTATCGATTTTAACAGCCGATAAAAGTGAATTACATCTTGAAGCAAGACACAACTATGAAGGACGGAATACTATTTCAGGCTGGATCGGATACAATTTTCAAACCGGTGAAGAATTGGAATTCACCGCTGTTCCGATGATTGCTGCAGTTTTAGGAAATATTAATGGTGTCGCACCGGGATTAGAGCTCGATCTTCTTTATTCAAGCATTGAATTATATAGCGAATCGGAATACCTGTTCAATATTGAAGACGGCAGCGGAAATTATTTTTATGTCTGGACTGAATTAACCTATTCACCAATCGATTGGTTATGGATTGGGATTGTCGGACAGAGAACCAGAGCTTATCAGACTGAATTGGATGTTCAAAGAGGAGTTTTAGCAGGAGCATCCTATTCAATTTTTGAGCTGGCTGGGTACCTTTTCAATATCGGAAACGATGATGCATACTTTATGCTATCGATAGCTGCATCATTTTAGAATAGCCTGACAATAAGCTTTAGAAATTTCTAACAGCGATTCAAAACCGGCTTAATATCTATTCAACCTTATGGATGAACTGGAACAGATAAATCAAAAAACCAGGAATGCTTATAACCTGGCGGCAGAAAAATACCACGTGCTTTTTGCTGATGAGCTGGATAAAAAAGAATTTGACAGGGAAATCCTTGATGAATTTTCAAGTTACTTCAGCAAAGATTCAATTGTGTGCGATGCAGGCTGTGGCCCATCAGGGCATATTACCGGTTATATATTCAATAAAGGAATTGATATAATAGGAATTGATATATCGGAGAAATGTGTTGAAATTGCACAAAAGATAAATCCGCTTATAAAATTTGAAAGAGGAGATATTTCTAGACTGGGGTATGATGATAATTATTTCGACGGTATTATATCGTACTATTCTATTATATATACACCAAAAAAATTTATTCCCTCTATTTTAAATGAGTTTAAACGCATTTTGAAACCGGGCGGCTATTTACTTCTGGTTGTGAAAGAAGGTTCTGAGGAAGGTTTTCAAAATGAATTAATCGGAATAGAAGCGGAAATTTATTTCACTCTGTTTAATAAATATGAAATCTTAAAATATGCCTTTGAATGCGGGTTTGAAATAGAAAAATTTACAGTCCGGAAGCCTTACGAATTCGAAATCAAAAACGACAGAATTTACCTTATATGTAAAAAAACTTTAACATGATTTATGAAAAAATATGGACGCACTCGGTAAAAGCCCTATACCCGTGCCGTTATTAATAACCGGTAAAGTAAGTATGCTATGCTGCTGGCTGTTTTTTATCGCAAAAAATCAAGGAATGGGAATTCTTTATAGCAGCAATGCCCTTCAATTAATTGCCGCAGTGCTTGCAGCCGCAGGTGTGATATTTATTGTTTCCGGATTTATTTGCCTGGGAAATTCCATATCTGTCGGATTACCGCGTGAGAAAACAGAATTCAGGTGTAACGGTATTTTCCGCATCACAAGGAATCCGCTCTACTTCGGCGCTTTTTTGATTTGTGCAGCATCCTGTCTTTATGCAGTACATCCGGTTAACTTTATCCTGTTCGCAATTGCATTTGCAATTCATCATAGCATAATCTTAAAAGAAGAAAAATTTCTCGAATCCGTATTCGGCAAGCAGTGGATGGATTATAAGCAGAGAGTGCCGCGTTATCTTCGGTTAAAATTTTAAAATAACATCAGCAAAATAACCAGGTTTTGTAGAGAGAATTAAAATAATAGCGATTTTAACTGGCGGTGGATCCATCCTGATTTGGCAATATTTCATTTATTTTTTTTGGAAAATTTTTAGATGGAGAACTGCCCGTCGTTCAGAATATTTGAGCGTTATAGAAAGAGGGAAAGAAGCTGCGGCACTCATACAGAACTGCTGAACTCAAACCTTAGCAAGAAGATGATACCGGTAAAATAAAGAAGGAATAAAATGAAATCATTTTTTATGATAATCATATTAATTTTATCTAATATGTCTAACGTACTATTATGTCAGCCATTGCCGGAATGCTGGGTTCAAAAACCTGAGCTGCTTACCGGAACACTAATTTCTTACATCGCAGCATGCATGGCAGTAATTATTGCCCCCGGTCCTGCCCAGGTTCTGGTATTTGCCGTAACTATGAGCGAAGGGAGGAAAGCAGGGATCGTAACTGTATTGGGACTCAACTCCAGCATGATCGTCCATATCCTCGCTGCTGCTATTGGTATTTCAGCAATTCTTGCAGCTTCTGCCGAAGCGTTTACTATAGTAAAGTTTCTTGGCGCAGCTTATCTGATATACATTGGCATTCAAGCATTACTTCCTAAATCATCAGTTCAATCTGATACGGAAGTACAAAATAAAAATACTAATCATTCCGGGATATTTTCCAAAGCTTTTTTGACGGGAATGCTGAATCCTAAGGTTGCATTATTTTTTCTTGCTTTCGTACCCCAATTTGTTGATCCTGGAAAAGGATATATGGTAATTCAGTTTCTCATTTTAGGTTTAATACTTGCAGGAATTGATATTGTTTATGAATCCGCATTAACTATTCTGATCGGAAAATTAAGAAATAGATATATTAACAATAAATTATTCACGATCATTCGTCAAAAAATTTCTGGATTTGTTATGATTGGTTTGGGAATAAGGATGGTCTTTCTTAAACAGGTCTAATTAAATGTAGTTAACTAAAATGAAATCAACTTTGCCTATTATCGGTTGTGTAAATACCGTAAAAATATTTGCGGCATAAAAGGAAAGTAAATTAAAAATAACAATTGAATATATAAGAGAATTATATTTACTATGAACTAATTATTAAGGGAAACTTATAATGTATACATTTAAAAATTCTTTAAATATTACAGTCATCTTGTTTTTCCTTTTTGGTAATTTATTTTTAATAAGCACTGACAAGGCTTGGCCGCAGGCTTCTAAAATAGAACTCGATTCCGCGTCGGTATTTTATGAGTCCGGGCATAAAATTCATGCTGTTACATTTAATCATAACGGGTTGATGTTTGTAGGAGGCAAGCTTGATGTATTTACAATTTCCCCTGATAAATCTTTTAAGCATTTTTTGACATTAAAAGAATCTACTCCAATTACGATTATCTGGAGCATGGTTTTCGGCAGCGATGGGAATCTTTTTATCGCAGCTAATGACAGGATTGTGAAAGTTAGTCCTGATGGGATACAGCAAGTCATTATACGGGAAGATTTTTCCGGCCCCTGCGGTGCAACCGATTTAAGATTTGACAAGCATGGAAA
The DNA here is from genome assembly GCA_964430095.1 of uncultured Ignavibacteriaceae bacterium. GTDB lineage: Bacteria > Bacteroidota > Ignavibacteria > Ignavibacteriales > Ignavibacteriaceae > DATKLQ01. Next base: position 204 of record CAYSGP010000351.1, on the reverse strand, counting down.
TTTATATGTAGTATATGATAACATTATAGCCCGGTATGATTCTTCATTTAAAAAAACAATTTTTATAGACGGGACAAAATTTCCGACACCAATCCGCTGGGCGGTTGGAATTGAGTTCAGCAGAGACGAGCAATACCTTTATATCGGAGACTGCGGAGGGAATAATGCTTATATAGTACCTATTGCTGCGGAGGATTTTTATAA
>CAYSGP010000350.1:0-2730 GCA_964430095.1 uncultured Ignavibacteriaceae bacterium | reverse complement strand
ATTTTCTTCATCCGGATCTTAAGAATAAAATCTTTAAAAATTATAAAGAAACTCCTGGAAACAATGCTGATGACGATCTTAACGGATTCACCGATGATACTATGGGCTGGGATTTTACAGACCGGACAGGTTTCCCGTTCGATTCAACCGGGGGAGATTATTTAAATTGGGACAACCTTCCGGAAGATGATAACGGGCATGGAACGTACATTGCAGGCATTGCCGGTGCAGAAAATAATAATGGAATCGGAATCTCAGGCGCAGCCCCAAATGTTAAGCTGCTTAACATCCGTGCATTTGATCCGGCCGGGTTCGGCGATGAAGATGATGTAGCAGCCGGAATTCTTTATGCCATAGAGATGGGAGCAAAGGTAATTAACATGAGCTTCGGCGACAATACTTTTTCATATGTTTTAAGAGACGTGATAAAATATGCTTACTCTCAAAATATTGTACTGGCAGCTAGTTCAGGTAATTCCGGGTCGGATCTCCCTCATTATCCTTCAGGATATTCAGAAGTAATATCCGTCGGCAATTCAACGACTGAAGATTATGTTTCATCCAATTCTAATTTCGGATCTACAATTGATTTAACTGCACCCGGTACTTCAATCATAACTACTTCGAAAGGAGGCTGGTATTCTGAAGTCAGCGGTACTTCCGCTTCCGCCCCGTTTGTATCTGCCGCTGCTGCACTGATTTTATCATTGCAGGATTTTACGAATGATGAGGTAAGGGAGATTTTAAAATCTACTTCAGATGATATCGATGAGGCTGGCTGGGATGAAAAGAGCGGGGGAGGGCGATTAAATTTATTCAGGGCAGTTAGTGTGATTGCTCCTTCGATTGTTAAATTTAATTATCCTTATCAGGATTTTGCAACAGATGCGGATTCAATTGCTGTTACGGCAACAATTCTTTCGGCATACTTCCGGAAATATGAACTATATGTAGGGACAGGGCTTAATCCCGGCTCATGGAATATCCTCGTTGAAAATGGTTTAAATCAGGTTTCAAATCAAAATATTCTTAATCTGGATATATTGGATTTTAAAGATTCCGTTTACTGCCTCAGATTGGTTCTTTACCAGTCAAACGGAAGAACTTCGGAAGAAAGATTGAATTTTTTTGTGAACAGAACGCCGCCGGTAATGAATTTAATTTCTGCCGGTCCAAGTTATTACGGCGACAAAACGACAATTCTTGCAGCGGTTTCTGCAGATGAACCCTCAGTAATAAAAATGTTTTACCGAAAAGCAGGGGCTCTGAATTTTGATTTCATAACTTTGGACGGATTTTCAATTAACAATAAGTTTGTCGGAAACCTGCATTACGGATTTATCCCCAAGCAGCTTGTTGAACAGAATATGAATTATGAAGTATTCTTTGCAGCCGAAAACCTGGTGGGGCTGCAGGACACCTTAAAGGACGGGAACAACTTTTTTATGTTCAATACCGGTTTTAATTTTACTCCGGCTGCTGAATATGATCAGCCGTTTTCTCTTCCTCCGGGAAATATATTTGAAAAGCAGCTTAACTTATCTGAAAGTTCCAGGGAAGTAGCGATAAGAGAATTTTCAAATTCAAATACGACATATCTTTATCGTTTAAACGGCAGTTCTTTTATAAAAATTGATTCTTTAACCGATAAAATCATCAAAGATTATGGTCATTTTAATAATAACACATCTCCTGATCTGTTAACGTTATTTGTGAAGAATGGTTATATAGAAGAGCTGGAAAATGAAAGATTCATTCAGAAATTTGAGAATTCAACGGGTTCCTTCTGGCCGGCCCTTGCAGATGATATTGATAAAGACGGAAAAACAGAAATCATTGCAGTTGATTCCGACTCTTCCATAACTATCTGGAAAGTTCAAAATAATTTATCATTGACTGATTCTATAAGGCTGCTGAATTATACACCCGGCAGAGGTTTAGAAAACAGATTTGATTCACCGGATGCCGTTATAGTGGATTCCGATAATAACGGAAATAATGAAATTTGGATGGCTGATGTTGAAGGTGACATACTAAGCTATGAATTTGTGCCCGGCATGGGATACCAGGAATTCAAAACAATTGAAACAGGTTTGTTCTGTTCATCCGCTTTTTTATCGGCCGGCGATTATAACGGCGACGGAATTAAAGAGATTGCGGTCCTGCTTCATTCTATTGAAGAAAGAGACCTGGCTCCTTTCTACCGTTTGGCAGTCTTTAACCTGATCAATGATTCTCTGAATATAGTTTATGAGCAGACATTCATCGATGCTTCGAAAGAATTTAATTCTTCCTTCCAAAGTTCGGAGAATGCAGTTAAATTTGCCGATATCGATAATGACAGCAGCGAGGAATTGATTCTGTTTATGTTTCCTTATTCATATATCTTTAAAAACACCTCCGGGAATACTTCAATTATTTCCTATAAAGAAAATATTAATTCCGGCTCTATCCTGGTAAGCGATTTAAATTTAAATGGCATTAAAGAAATCGCTTTCCCCGCTAACAGCGGAATTAAATTTATTGAGTTTAACAGTTCATCCAAAGCTTCAGCGCCTTTTAATTTGACCGGGTATAATATTGATTCAGCTCAGATCAGACTTGCCTGGAGCGGGGAAGGGATTATGTTTTACATTTACAAAGGAGATAATGCGCAGAACCTTATCCTTGCAGATTCTATTTCTGCTAATGAGTATTTCGACAAGAATATTTCGATCCCTAATAATTATT
>CAYSGP010000349.1:0-4016 GCA_964430095.1 uncultured Ignavibacteriaceae bacterium | reverse complement strand
TGTATCTTCACAGAGGAACAATCTGGATTTCAAGACATCCCGCCCGCTCTGGTCAGGGGCTAAAATTGATATAAATTGGTCTGTGGGCTGGTCAATGAATAAAACTACCACTTTGAAAGCAGATGAAGACGGCACCTTATTTGTGTCAAACGTAGCTTCAACCGGTTCAATAGACCGTTCATTTTTATCATTGCCGCCCTTTCTTTTCCTGAGTGTTTTTAAGACCGGGATCAAGCAGGTAAATGAACTATACGACCCCGAAGCTGAGAATAAGAATGAAAACCTTTCCGATGCTTTTATCAAGGGATTTGAAACTTTTCCTTGGCTTTCAAAAGTTCCATTGTTGGTAAATTACGCTAAATATATTCCGCGCCCGAATTGGAATATCAGCTGGGACGGATTAGAATCTTTCTTCCTATTTAAAGCTTTTGCTAAAAAAGTATCTCTAAGTCATTCATATACTTCCAACTATACCGAAGGATGGAAAATAAATCCTGATGGAAGAAAAGAGATATTAAGCCAGAGGATTGATTATGGTTTTGCACCATTATTCGGTTTGAATTTCGGATTCGGAGAAGTCTGGGGAGGAAATCTTACCAGCACCGTAAAATATTCTTCTAAAACAAATTACGACCTTGGGAAATCATCTCAAAGAATTACTGAAACTTATACGAAAGATATCGGTATCACTGCAGGATATTCGAAATCCGGGTTTGAGCTCCCGTTATTCGGAATTTCTCTTAAGAATGATATTGAATTCAGCTTTTCATATTCAAGCTCAAGAAATTCAACGATTATCTATGATATGAATAATTTCACAGAGGCAGGCGAACCTCTGGACGGAACCACCCGGACTACATTAGAGCCTAGGATAAAATATACAATAAGCTCTAAGGTTACTTTATCAATTTTTTACCGGCGTTCATCGGTTGAACCTGAGGGTGCACAAAGAATTCCTCCGACTACAACAAATGAAGCTGGGCTGGATGTGCATATTTCCATCCAGTAATATGGGCTAATTACTTATATTTTTATATTGGTCTTATTTTTATTTCTCTCTTCCGGTACTAATTCATATTCTGCTTACTGTTTTATGAATAAAATTTTTATACTGAAAATGTTAAAGGATATTAAAAGCCATGAAAAATAAAAAAATACTCTGGGTAGATGACGAAATCGAATTGCTGAAGTCCCATGTAATTTTTCTTTCCGAAAAAGGATATGACGTAGATACCGTTACAAACGGCGAAGATGCAGTATCCCAGGTAAAAGATAAACCTTATGACCTGATCTTCCTGGATGAAATGATGGCCGGGATGGGCGGACTTGAAACTCTCGGGAAGATTAAAGATTTCGATCCGAATATACCCGTGGTAATGATTACTAAAAATGAAGAAGAAACGTTAATGAATGAAGCAATCGGGGGAAAAATTCTTGATTACCTTACAAAACCGGTAAACCCGAGCCAGGTGCTGCTTGTATGCAAAAAAATTCTGGAAGGGAAAAAAATAACCGGTGAATATGCTGCAAAAGATTATCTCCAGGATTTTAACCAGATTTCACAGGCATTGCTTCGCGGACTGGATTTTGACGAATGGATTGATATCTATTTAAAGCTTACCAACTGGGATATCGAGCTCGATTCTTACCCGGAAATCGGTTTGCGGCAGACTCTTAATGATCAGAAAAGAGAAGCAAATAAAGAATTTTCCAAGTTCGTGGAAAAAAATTACGGCAGCTGGATTTTTAATGTTAACGATGCATACACTCCGACTTTAACTACCGAGATAGTTAATAAATATGTAATTGATAAATTGAATATTTCGGATAATGTTTTTTTCTTCGTGCTTGATTGTCTTCGGTTAGACCAATGGCTGCTGATGGAAAAACATCTGCTGGATTCTTTTAAAATCGAAAAAGAATATTATTATTCTATTTTACCGACTGCAACTCCCTATGCACGCAATTCTTTATTCAGCGGATTGTTTCCTTCGGAAATCGAAAAATATTACCCGCAGCTTTGGCAGACCGGGAAGGATGAAGATGAAAAAAGCATGAATAAATATGAAAAGGAGCTGCTGCAGCTTCTGCTTGACAGGAAAAAAATCAAATTGAGAAATGAACTTAAGTATATAAAAATCATTGATCCGGAAGTCGGCAGAAGTTTTGAACAGAACATTCTTTCGTACCAGAATACGCATTTAACCGCGGTTGTTGTAAATTTCCTGGATATGATTGCTCACAGCAGATCGGATTCCGATATTCTGAAGGAAATCGCACCCGATGAACCGGCTTACCGTTCGTTGTCGAACAGCTGGTTTACTTATTCATCTTTATTATCAACATTCAAGAGTCTTGCGCAGCTTAAAAATGTGAAAATTGTAATTACTACAGATCACGGAAGCATACGGTCTTTAAGAGGAGCAAAAGTTTTGGGGGATAAAGAAGCTTCTACAAATTTGAGATTTAAATACGGCAGGAATCTGAAAGTCGATGAGAAGCATGCAATCTTTATAAAAAATCCGGCTGACTATAAGCTTCCGAAACGAGGCGTTACAATTAATTATATAATTGCCAAAGAAGATTTTTATTTTGTTTACCCGACCGATTATCATAAATATTTAAGTTATTATAAAGATACTTTTCAGCATGGAGGCATTTCTATGGAGGAAATGATTCTCCCCGTAATTACAATGGAACCGAAATAAATAGTGGAATTTCCTTATTCAAAGCATGCTGCATCTTTAGAGGAAACTGTTCAGCTTGCAAAAGAATTTGCCGGCTGTATTGAAGTCGGAGAGATAATTGTCCTGAACGGCAATCTTGGAACGGGTAAGACTTTTTTTATAAAAAACGTTCTTAGAAATCTTGGAATTCATAATGTTTCAAGTCCGACTTTTACATTAATAAATGAATACTGCGGGAAATTTAATGTATATCATTTTGATTTTTACAGGATTAATAAGCCTGAGGAATTAATTGATATAGGTTATTACGATTATTTCAACGGCAATGCGGTAATCTTTATTGAGTGGGGGGACTTATTTCCTGCAATGCTTCCTTTGAGAAGAATTGAAGTTAATATCGCTTTTTCACCGGCATACGGCCCGGAATTTAAAAATGATCAGGATTCTTCCAGAATATTCTTAATAAAAAAATATGAATGAGATTCTTCCGATCCTAGCCATTGAAACCTCCCAGAATTCCTGCAGTGCATGTATTTACTTTTCTGAAAAAAAATTTTTTCAGCGGAGTTTTGAATTGAAATATTCACACGCTGAAAAATTGTTTGAAATTATAGATGCAGCAGTTCATTCGGCAGGCATAGAAATCGGCGGAGTAAAATCCGTAGCCGTATCTGCAGGACCGGGTTCATTCACAGGTTTGCGCATCGGAATGTCTGCCGCTAAATCTATTGCCTATGCTTTAACATTGCCCGTCATCCCGGTTCCTACTTTCGAGGCATTAGCTCTCCAACTGATTGGTACAATCCCCGCCGATTCCGAATTCATCATTGCCAATAATGTAAATTCTGAAGAGGTTTTTTATGTAAAATTGAAAAACAGCAAGGACGGAAATTTTTATTCTTTCGTGGAAGATCTTCAAGTTTTAAATAAAAAAAGACTGGGAGAGAAATTGAACGGATCTTTTTTATTTGGCAATGCATTATTAAATTTACTATCAAAAGATGGCAATCTTGTTCCGAATAAAGCATTTACTGGGGAAAAAGACATTATTTCTGCTCCCAATGCCGAATTTACGGCAAAATGGGCAGAACAATTTGGTAAAAAATTCTTAACTTATGACTACCAGTTTCTGGAACCTAACTATTTAAAAAATTTTATAATTAAGAATAAGGGAAAGAAAATATGAAAACCCTGAGCATTTTTTTAATGACTTATTCTTTAAGCTTTGCCCAGCTCCTCGGTCCCAAAATATCTTTGCAGCAGATTGAATACGATTTCGGCACGGTTGAGCAGGGAACAATAGTCAAACACAGCTTCATTATTACAAAT
>CAYSGP010000348.1:0-8301 GCA_964430095.1 uncultured Ignavibacteriaceae bacterium | reverse complement strand
ATCGATGAAATAATCACCTGACCGCCTGAATGCGTGAACTTGATTGCATTTGCGATAAGATTTTGAATAATCCTTTGAAGCATATCATCATCTGCATAAACATAAGCTTTTTCATCAAGATTGTTTGATATGGAAATATTTTTATTTGAAGCAGCCGGCTTTGAGCTTTCAATTATTTTATTTGCCGCAAAATAAAGATTTAGATTCTTCGGATTGTGCTTAATCATATCCCTTTGCAGCATCGACCAGAAAAGTAAATTCTCCAGAAGTTTAAAAAGATCATTCACAATAGTATTTGATTCCCTGCTGAGGTATATAATCTCTTCATGAGATAAGTTTTCAATTTCCGTAGAAAGTAACCTTGAAGAACTCAGCAAAACCTGTAGATAGTTTCTTAAATCATGTGCAATAATGGAAAATAATTTATCCTTTGTATTATTCAGCTTTTTTAGCTCTTCTGAGTATCTATTGATGGAATCCTCAGCTTTTTTTCGCTCAGTCAAATCGATTACTGCTATCTGGCATTTTTGATTAGATTCAATTGAATCTTGTAATTGAATACCTTCAAGTAAAACTGCGAACAGCCGTTTATATTTATCGATCACTGTTAATTCAATAGACTGTTTTACGAAAGAATTAAAAACAGTTTTAATAAAAGAATGGAATATTCCCCGGTCATCCAGCGATATGTAGGTAATAATATCATTGCCTATTAATTTATTCCGTTCAATCCCCAGCATTTTAGCTGCATTTAAATTTACTTCCTGGATTGTACCATTTAAATCAAGCGTAAAATATGGTATGGGCGAAAAATCAAAGAGGTTTACATATTTATTCCTGGATAATTCCAGTTCTCCCTGAGTAATTCTAAGTTCTTGGTTTTGATGTTCCAGTTCTACTTGATGAATCTGTAATAGCTCAACCAATTTTTGCACATCTTCAATATTATTTTTAGATGGCTTTTTAGGTATGAATTTATTCTTCTTATTTGATTTAGAAATTTTTATCGATTCTTTTTTGTTGCTTTTCATCCTCTGTTTCCCTCTTATTGTGAATCCTGCGGCTGGATTGCAAGAAGAATAAGTTTGGTTTCTTTCTGTCCCTGGTATATCATCCGGCGGGCATTCAAAAACAATCTTTTCCTGCCGGTATCCGCAAAATCGTATTCAACCTCAAAATCTTCAAAGAAATTATTTTGAGGAATTATTTTCTCTAGGAGTTCCCGAAGCTCAGGTATATCCCACTTCTTATCATCGAGCTCATAAATAAATTTACCGATGCTATTTTCGGCGATTGTATTAAATGTTTTGTAGAATGACCGGTTGGCTGAAAGGACTTTCAAATCAGGATCAAGAACAATAATTGCTTCCCGCAGGGTTTGAATAATATTATCGGCATATTCCCGTGCAAGCTGAATTTCCTGGTTAAGCTTATTAATCTCTTCAGAGGCTGTTTTTATCTTATGAATATCTGAAAATGTAATTACTACCCCATCAATTACATTGTTAGTCGTGCGATAGGGCAGTATCTTCATCTGATACCATGTGCCGTCGTTAGTTTGAAGTTCTATTTCCTTATAAACAAGGGTTCTTAAAACTTCCTTTGAATCTTCAACAAGATTTTCATATTTCAGGTTTGTGACTATATGATTTATAGGTCTTCCGATGTCTGATTTTATAATATTAACAGCCTTGGTTATGTTATAAGTAAATCTTTTTATGCGAAGGTCGTTATCTAGGAAGACGGTAGGAATATTTATACTATTAACTAAGTTCTTCATATCGCTATTAATGACTGATAATTCATCATTCTTATTCATCAGCTCGGTGTTTAACGTAATCAACTCCTCATTCAGCGACTGCATTTCTTCTTTAGAGGTTTCCAATTCTTCATTTGAACTTTGAATCTCTTCATTAGTGGACTGAAATTCCTCATTGGTGGATTTAAGTTCCTCGTTGGAAGCTTCGAGCTCTTCAATTATTGTTTTCAGGTTTTCTTTAGTTGAACTAAGCTCACGTTCAAGTTCCTTAATAATATTTCCTGATTTCTTTTCAATACGGGTCTTTTTTGAAGCAGGTTCTTTTTTGCCGGGGAGGATATCTTCAAAAATGATCAGGGAAGATCCGCTCATAGCTTCCGGTTCTTTGATCGGCTTGACGGTAAGATTTATTAATTGCGAGTGCCCGTTAAATTTTACTTTTATTCCCTCAACAGTTAATGATTTTTTTTGTGTTGAAGCTTTTCTTACCAATGCCGGCAGCTCCTGCTGTAAACCCTCGCGAGCCATTTCAAAAATATTCATCTTTGCTTCGCCATTCATAAGTTCAAGGTATTTGCCGGTTCTTCCATGAATATATGTAATCTCACCCTTTTCAGTTATTATAACACAATTTGGGGCATAGTATTTTAGAATAACTTTTTCTGCCAGCTGAGTAATGTTTTTTACTTCAGCCTTTTTCATAATAGTCTCGAAGGGTTTATTTATTGCGCGTGATACGGGAAATTCTATGAAAGGCTGAGAAGACAACACGGAAGCCCTTCTTTTGTAAATTTTCCATTTGTTGTCTGCAATTGAGAACAAATCTACATAGCCGCTTATGGTTTCCGAAGATCCGAGGAAAAGTATTCCGTCGGGCAAAAGGCTGTAATGAAAAAGAGGAATTATCTTTTTCTGCAAAGCAGAATCCATATATATTAAAAGATTACGGCATGATATAAGATCAAGCTTAGTAAAGGGAGGATCCTTTATAATACTTTGCGGTGCAAAAACCACCATTTCCCTGATTTCTTTTCTAATATGAAAAAGATTTCCATCAACGGAAAAGTAACGGTTAAGCCTTTCTGTGCTCAAATCTTGTGCAATTCCGTAATATGTGCCGATGCGGGCTTTTTCGATCGCAGCACTATCAATATCTGTAGCAAATATTTGTATGTTCAAACGTTTTTTAATTTCTTCCAGGCACTCGTGCAGTATTATTGCAATAGAATATGCTTCTTCGCCTGTGGAGCAGCCGGGAACCCAGATTCTTATCTGTCCGTTATCCGGTTTACTTTTTACAATTTCAGATAACATTATCTTTAATTTCTCAAAAGACTCGGGATCTCTAAAAAAATTTGTTACCCCGATTAATAGCTCTTTGAATAGGCTTTCAATTTCTTCGGGGCTTTCCTGGAGCAGCCGTATATAATTTGAAAGATTGTCCAATTGAGAGATAACCATTCTTCTCTCAACACGGCGGTAGATTGTATTTTGTTTGTAAAGCGAAAAGTCATGACCGGTACGGGTTCTAAGCAGTATAAAGATTTTTTGAAATGCATTCGGAAACTTACCTTCAGTTATTGCTTTATCTAATAAAACACCTTTAATTTTTTGCGAGGCATATTTTATTAATTGAACCGGCATTTCTTCGACGGGAAGAATGTAATCAGCTAATCCGGTTGATACAGCACTGACCGGCATACCGTCGTACTTTGCTGTCTTTGGATCCTGAACCATTACCATTCCCAGTTCACTTTTTACTGCTTTCAGACCCGTACTGCCGTCAGAGCCCATACCGGATAAGATAATACTTACGGCTTTCTCCCCTGAGTCTTCAGAAAGGGATTTGAAAAAAAAATCAATCGGATGCCGGAATCCATGTGCTTCAAAGGGTTCAATTAGTTGTATGGTTCCGTGAAGTATTCCCAAATCACGGTTTGGCGGAGCAACGTACACATGATTAGGCTTAACTAACATCCCGTCTTTCGCCTGAAGAAGTTTCATAGAGGTTGATTTTTGAAGAAGCTCAGGCATAATGCTTATCCTGGTAGGATCCAAATGCGACACAACTATAAATGCCATGCCGCTGTTTTCGGGCATATTCCGGAAAAATCCTTCCAGAGCTTCAAGACCGCCTGCAGAAGCTCCAATACCGACTGCATAAAATGAATTGTCGGAAATATCTCTCAGGGGATTCTTCTTATTATTATTCAGCTGCTTTTCTTTTAATGTGCCGGGTTTTATTTTTTTATTCATAGCTGGGTCCTAATAACGAACTGCAAATAAAAAATAACTGCAGTTAAAAACTATTCAAATAATAAATGGGTTTAATTTTGAGGGAAATAACTTTACTCCTTTCCCAGGTTTGTATAAAAATAGTCTACAATACCAATATTGTCAAATGTATGATTCTTCACAATGAAGAATACAATCAATTTTTTATAATCAATCATGAAAAGCGTTATGAAAAGTGAGTTAATTCTTGGCTATAAAAATCCAGGCAGGAACTTGATAATTTATGCCGGGGATTATACATTAATTTGCTTCTGATATGCAGGCTTCTGTAAATATAGGAGAAGGCGGCTGAAGTAATTTTTCAACGCTTTTAATAAGTATTTCACTAGAAAAGGGCTTAAAAATTACCTCTTTGTAAAAATCCTGATTTGTTTTTTGATTACAATCATTTTGGTAATTAGTAGACAGCAGAATAAACCGGATTTCAAATTTTTCACCTATAAAAAATATCTCTTTAGATATTTTTTCATCAACATTTAATGACATTATTATTAACCAGGGTCTTTCATCTAATATTAGACAAGGTATATCCTTTTTATTTTTTATAATTACAGGCAGATATAGACCCGCCTTAACCAGGATATATTTTATATCAAGAGCAATAATAAACTCATCTTCCAAAATGAATATTTTCTTTAAGTCCATTCCCCACCCTCCCTTTTTATTATTTATTCGCAAAATCCGGAAATCTCTTTTGTTTTATAATAGAATGCCATATACATTTTATGGAGAAGTGATTAGAAAGTAAATCGCTCAAAAGAATGAAAAAAGTATTAATTCGTTGGAAGTATTTCAGCGTTGGTTAAACACGATGAATCGATCAACTTTAAATCTAAGTATTCAATATCATTTCTAATACGCTGCTCTTCTCCCCAATCACTCCAATATACATCGGAGACTTCCATAACACACAAGCAGTCGGGAATTTTTTCTAAAACAGAGCTGGAAAAGTTCATTAGGGGAATAAACTGATACATTTTTTCAATAGTTTCCTTCTCAATAGAAGTACCAATCTCTGCATGAATCGTTTGGAAGGCATTAAATACTTCAGGTACACATGCCTTTATATGCTTAATAAATGTTGAACTCCTGCCCACCATAACGAATGTATTCCATAAACAGCCTTTATACCACAATATTTCTGTTTTTTCCGTATCGGGTTTTTCCCAAAATCTACGGACCCGGTGAATTATCCTCGTACCGTTAAATAAGATACTATTGCCTTGTTCTATCCATCCGTACCCGCTCTCAATCCGGTTTGGCTGCACGCCAAGCATTACAATTAAATCAGGATAATCCTCAACAAATTTATTGGCCTGCTTTACATAATCCATAAAACGGACTTCTTCATTAATAAAGTGATCAGCCGGAAATATTGTAACTATAGATTCCGCATCTCGATGATTAATTTTTAACATCGGCAGGAGAATACCCGCGCTTGTTTCCCGTGCACAGGGTTGTATTATAATCGTATTTAACGGCTGATGCCCAATTTCCTCATCAACATATTCGGCATGATGAGTATTCACAACCGTCAGCAGCTGGTTGGGCTTAATGAGCATAAGTGCCCGGTCCAGTGTATGCCTGATAAGAGAGCGTGTGCCTACAATAGTGCAATATTGCTTAGGCCGGTCGTAACCATATTGTTTTTTGACGAAATGCCTTAATCTATTCCCTTCCCCGCCTGCAAGAATTACTCCCCAAAGATGCTTATTATCGATTGACGATATTTTTCCTGTCTCATTTATACATTTTCCGTTGAACATTTTTTCCGATCATTTGCATAGTAACAAAAACACTTTTGTTATTAATTGTTTTTCTACTTTTCTACTATAGTTTAGAACTGCCGGATAATACATAGATTAGAAAGTTAAATCAATAGCGCAAAGGGATGAAAAAGTGATTAATTCTTTTTCGACAAATATATCGGCAATATCACCAATTCATTTTTTGATTTACTTTTCCCCCTAATGGTTTTCCCGGATTATTTTCTTTGAATTTATTTTATTCTGACCCTTACTCATGTTTTTTTCTGCTTTTTTAACTGCAAAGATTTGGAATTAAACTGTTTCAAATTTTAGTCTTTTTGTTTTATTCACTCAAAAAATCCCGGAGACGCCATAAAAAGCGTCTCCGGATTAGAAATGAATTTTTATTTTATCAGTTTTATCTCAACTCTCCTATTCATAGATCTGCCTTCCTGTGTATCGTTAGAAGTAATGGGTTGTGATTCACCCAATGGCACTATTTCAAGTCTACTTCTTTCAATCCCTTTATTAGCAAGATAATCTACAATAGATTGTGCTCTCTCGCCTGATAATTTCATGTTATATGATTCGGATCCTTTTGAATCAGTATGTCCTTCAATTCTCCATCTGGTTTCCGGATTATCTTTCATTGACTGCGCTAATTGAAAGCACCGGGTAAGCTGAGGGGAGCAAATTTGCTTTACCAGATTCAAAATTAGTGTCGCCGCTTAAAGTAATTTCCTTTTTAACAGTATCGGCCTTTGCACAACCAGTCGTATCTACTTGTGTACCGGCAGGAGTATTGGGGCATTTATCTAAATAGTCGAAAACTCCGTCTGTGTCAGAATCTTTAGGGCATCCCGTAGTATCAACCGGTGCGCCTTTAGGAGTATCAGTACATTTATCTTCGCTATCAAATACTCCGTCTACATCACTATCGGGACATCCAAGTTCATTTACTCTTGAATCTGCAGGAGTATTAGGGCATTTATCGAGATTATCGGGAACTCCATCACCGTCAGTATCAATTACACAGCCGAGAGTATCCACCTCCATACCGCTTTTTGTGTTTGCGCATTTGTCCTTATAATCAGGAACTCCATCATTATCAGAGTCAACCGGACAGCCGAAATTATCAACTTTTACACCCTCCGGAGTATCAGGGCACTGATCTTTTGAATCGGGAATACCATCTTTATCTGCATCAACTTCTGTAAACAAAGAATAAGAAAACCCGATTAATCCATGCATCAAAAAATCATTATCACCGTCCGGCGGCAATGCATCCCAATTATCCTCAGGACTAAATTCAGCGCCGACATTTATATTCAGATTAATTTCATCCGATAGGAGAATTCTTATGCCAGTTTCAGCATGATAATTTACTTCGGTTATTTCAAATGATCTTCCTGCATATGGTAAATCAATTTTACTATTATCCCGGGGATTTACCCATCCGTAAGATGCGCCTGCAAAAATATAAGGGAAAACTGATTCCTTTATCGAAAAGGTATAACTTAAACCACCCCCAATCCTGGTTACAGTTGCACGGAATTCTGTAGGATTCTTTGCATCATCTTTTCCTGCCACATAACCGGCACTATAAAATCCTTTTAATCCCAAAATACCGGAAGAAGTTGTTGGGAAAAAATATTCTAAAACTCCTCTTCCAAGAACCTCCGCTTTAGGTGTATCATAATCTGTAAAACCAAGAGTCGCTCCAGCTTCAACACCAATCATAATAGTACCTGAGAATGCATGGTGTTTAGTTTTAGTTTGAGGGAATGATAAAATAGTAATGAGTACAGAAAGAAATAAGTATAGAAAAAACTTTTTCATAGCCTTTCCTTTCAAGTTGTTAAAAATCGCAGATCATAAATCCTTTATTTGAGGTTAAATAAATATTGTTTAATGTTTGTAAATACTATTAACCTTCATGCTTTAACTATGGATTTATCCTTAATAAGGATATTTAGAAACAGAATAACAAACAATAATCCAAATGGATGAAAAAGGGATTACATCTTTTGGTTAGTAAATAATCTGACTTAGATTGTATTTTGTTAATGAATCAATTGCAACACAAATCCATAAGAATCTCATTAAGTCTTTCACAAAAATTCTTTCTATTGCTGAATGATAAAAAGTATGTTGGGGTTTAAATCGAATTCGCTCATTATTATCTCAATTAAATTTTCTTGAAAAGAGCAAAAAAATATTTACAGCAGACTCACCATGGCAATAACACAGGAGATAATAATTAATATGCCGGCAATTCGGTTTACCCATCGCAGCCCGAACTGAATCCAGCTTATCTCTGAAAAATATGGTGCCGGATCTAAGCAATAAAAACCATAAACACGAACCAATAAAATTCCTGCAAAAGGACTGCCGCAAGAATCATAGACTTATCACTTCAATGCTTTGTTCGCAAATACTGCTACGAAATTATCATTAACTTCCGATGCGAATCGTATCGAGACTATCTATGATTCCGAA
>CAYSGP010000347.1:0-7764 GCA_964430095.1 uncultured Ignavibacteriaceae bacterium | reverse complement strand
TAAAGCAGAGTTTTTAGCATCATTTCCAACAGCTACAATTTCAATGTCGGGCAGCAATTTCTTTACTGATTCGCCCAAATTGAAATTCTCCCATCCCAGATTAGGAGCAAAATTCACAATAAGCTTTTTAGAATCAACTATTCCGGCAATGATGAAACCAAGCCCATGAAGTTCGGATAAATTATTCTCAATGCGTAATCTATCAAGTTCAGTAAGACAATTTTTTATAAAATTTTCGGGCTCCTGCGGTTCGGTAGTAATTGAACATGTCCCGCGGATAGAGCCATCAATATCGGCAATGGCAATGCGTGTTAAGGCAGCATCGATTGAAATTGCACCCACCAGATACTTTCCTAATTTTAAGGAGAGATCCAGCGGATTCCGTCCGATGTTCTGATCAATTTTTATTTCTTCGGTGATTAATTCTTCTTCAAGTAGATCTGCAACAATACTGGAAATAGTGCTTTTGTTTAAACCAGTCAGTCTTGCCAGCTTTGTTCTTGAAATCGGCTGTTTGTTCCTAATGATATTTAAAACCATTGAGCGATTAATATTACGAACTACTTTTGCATTACCGCCAATTATTGATTCGACACTCATAAGAATTGATTATAAGAAAAATTCATTGTAAGTTTAGTTTGTTGTTCAAACCAACAAACTATGTGAACATAAAGGATTTAAAATTTATTGTCAAGCATTTATAAAAAATAATTGAATATTGATATGAAGCTTGCCTTATACGGCGGAAAAATAATTACTCCGTTCAGAATAGTAAATAATGGAATTTTAACAATAGACGGGAGTAAAATTTCCGGACTGGTGAAAACAACTGATTCAAACCTATCACAAGAATATAAGATAATAGATGTTTCAGGGAAAATTATTTCACCCGGATTTGCAGATCTGCTCGTGCATGGCGGAGCAGGCTGTGGGTTCAGTGATAATTCTAATGAGAGCATCGGGAAAATAAGTTCATATTTTTTAAAGCACGGTTCTACTACAATTCTTGCTTCATTATTTGCAAAGCCTGAGAAGCTGCTGATCCAGGATCTAAAAAGAATTGCCGGGTATATTGAGGATCATCCTGATTCAAATATTAGGGGAATCCACATGGAAGGACCTTACCTTAACAAGCAATTTAAAGGCGCAATGAATGAAAGTTACTTATGGAAACCCAGCTTGGAGTCGTGGGAAAAAATCTGGGAAGCATCCAAAGGATTTATAAGAATTATGACAATTGCTCCTGAAATTCCGGGTGCTGTCCGGGTAATGCAGGAAGCTGCAAAACGAGGAGTAGTTTTATCAATAGGACATTCTACGGCATCCTATGATGAAGTTGAAGATGCAATTGATAACGGGGCTGCACATGTTACTCATATTTTTAATGCAATGCAGCCGTTTCATCACAGAAACCCCGGAATTATCCTCGGTTCTCTTCTTCATAACGAACTGAAAATTGAACTGATAGCCGATACGCTTCATGTTCACCCCGCAGTAATGCAGCTGCTGTTAAAACTTAAAGGCGCTAACGGAATAGTACTGGTTTCCGACTCGATACGCGCCGGAGGAATGCACGAAGGCGAATATGAATTTGCAGATCAGAAAATTTATCTGAAAGGGAAAAAAGCTTTTTTGAAAGACGGAACACTGGCAGGGAGCACACTGACACTTAATCTGGCAGTAAAAAATATGATAGAAGAAGCAGGAGCGAAAATCACTGAAGCCGTCAGAATGGCTTCATTAAACGGATTGAAAGTTTTAGGATTAAGCCATAAAAAGGGAATACTTGCCGCGGGTAAAGATGCAGATATTGTAGTATTTAATGAAAATTATGAAGTCGAATTGACTATTATAAGCGGAAAAATTGTATACAATAAGAATGAAATTAATTGAAATTAAAATAATTTTTTATTATAAATTCCTTGGGAGAAAGCATGAGATTAATAATCCAGCCGACCTACGAATTAGTTTCAAAATGGGCAGCAAATTATACTGCTGCCAGAATAAATAAGTTTAAACCGACTTCAAAAAACCTGTTTGTTTTAGGATTACCTACCGGTTCATCTCCTTTGGGAATGTATAAAGAATTGATCAAACTCAACAAAAAAGGAAAAATCTCATTTAAACATGTTGTCACCTTTAATATGGATGAATATGTAAGCCTGCCTGAAGATCATCCGGAAAGCTACCACTCATTTATGTGGAATAATTTCTTCAGCCACATCGACATTAATAAAAAAAATGTAAACATCCTTAATGGAAATGCAGAAGATCTGGAAAAAGAATGTGAAAGTTATGAGGAAAGAATTTCCAAAGTCGGAGGCATAAAATTATTCATTGGAGGAATCGGTCCTGATGGTCATATTGCTTTCAATGAACCGGGATCTTCCCTTGGTTCTTTAACAAGAGTAAAAACTCTTACTATGGATACAATCGCAGCTAATTCGAGATTTTTTGACAATGATATAAATAAGGTACCGAAGACTGCCTTAACGGTAGGAGTTAAGACTGTCTTGGATGCAGAAGAGGTATTAATAATCATCAGCGGATTGAATAAAGCAAGAGCACTTGCTAAAGTTGTTGAAGAGGGTGTAAACCATATGTGGACGGTAAGCGCACTTCAATTGCATCCTAGAGGAATAATAGTATGCGATGAAATGGCAACTTACGAGCTTAAAGTAAGCACAGTAAAATATTTTAAAGATATCGAAGCAGTTCACCTGGATCCCGAAGCGCTGCTTAAGTGATAACCACGGAGAGAGAGCCGCTTAGTTAATCGTTATTCGTTAACGGTTAATCGTAGAATTACTATTAACGGTTAACCTTCCATCTAATTTCCCTGAAACAACCCGATTACATTTCCATCCGGATCATTTATCAAGGCATAATATCCCATTGCAGGTATTGTTGTTTTCCCTCGATAAACATGTCCTCCGGCATCCCCAACCAAACTTAGGACTTTAGATATATCATTTACACGAATATGAAAAATTGTTGAATCCCCTGCACTTATTTTTTCAACTTTTCGCAGGCCTATTGTAAATCCTTTATGAGTATTAAAAAGATGGTAGCCCTTGCCAAAGGGTTTAAATTCCCATCCAAATATTTTTTTAAAGAAATCAGCAGACCGCTCTAAATCAGTTGATGGTATTTCTACGTGTGCAACAAAATCTGAAGCCATTGGGTTTTCCTTATTTAATAGAATGGTAATAAACTATAAATAAAATTATTCAGCTTTAAGAATAAAATCAAATATATGTATTGAAAAACAGCTTTATTAGGTTCAGATCAAAAAGGTTTAAAATAAAAAAAGCCGTATTTTCTACGGCTTTCAAAAAAATGATCCGCCTTTCTCATTCATTTACTAAGCGTATTTCACCTTTCATAATCTTAAAGCATCGTAACAGGATCACTTTTTTGCTGAAACAGAATTTTATTAAATTAAAACGATAAGTATGAAAACTAAAACTATAAAAAATACTTCGTATAAAATTCCGTTTAGCAAACCTTTTACAAAGTTGTCATCACGGTTATTCATTAGTCCCTAAGTTTAAAATCCCATTTTAGGACAACAATAATAATACCATCATAAAAAAAAGCAAAATCTACTAAATAATCAGCTCATTAATATTTTACTATCAAAATTTTTCGCAAAGATGAAAATTATTCGTATAAATAAGAATTTTAACAAATTGTTTAACTAACAAAGTTAAATTCCCCGGGTTTTCCCCCGGAGCATCTGCCATACGGTAAGTAAAATTATTTGAAGATCAAGCCAGAAGGACCAATTTTCAATATACCATAAATCGTATTCGATTCTTACAGCTATTCGTTTGGTATTTTCGGCTTCATCAGCAACATCTCCTCTTAGTCCGTGTATCTGAGCCCAGCCGGTTATACCGGGTTTAATATTATGCCTCAGCCTGATTTCATCAACTATTATGCTGTATTTGTTTTCATATGAAAGGGGATAAGGACGGGGACCGACAACGGACATTTCTCCACGCAGAACATTAAAAAATTGAGGCAGCTCGTCAAGGTTTGATTTACGCAAAAATCTACCTATACCGGTTACACGAGGATCATTTTCAACTACCGGTTTAAAAGTCCGATCCTTTACATTTTTATCTATATTAAGCGTACGGAATTTATAGCATTTGAATTTTTTATTTTTTACTCCTACTCTTTCCTGTACAAACAATACAGGCCCGCTTGAATTTAATTTAGTCAATACTGCAATAAGGGGATAAAGCCATGATAAAATAAAGAGGATTATAAATAATGAAAAAATAATATCAAAACTTCTTTTTATGAACCGCCATTGCACTTCGTCCAAAGGTTCATTCCTTGCAGTAATAACAGGGAAGTTCCCGATCATGCTGAGCTCAAATTTTTTGGAAATGTACCTAAAATAATCGGGGATAATATGAGTCCTTACTGCATGCCTGTTGCAGATTACTATAATTGAATCCATCCTATTCTGATTTTCGTCGGAGAGTGCGATTACCGCTTCTTCTACTTTTTTATCTTTTATTATCTCTTCTATCCTGTCAATGCTTCCGAGAATACTCGGATCATTTGATGACTGAAAATCATCATCCAAAAATCCGATGAAGTTATAACCGAAATCTGGGTTTTCATTAATCAGATCAAAGAAATTCCTACCAATCTGGCCGGCTCCGATTATCAGCAGGTTTCTTATATTTTTTCCCTTTTCACGGAGCTTTTTCATTATAATTCTGAATAAAACAGATCTTAAACTGACTAGTACAAAAAGGAAGATCGAATAAAAGACGATAAAATTCCTGGTGAATAAGTCTTCTTTAACAAGGAAGATAAAAATTATTGATACAACAGCCTGGATAAAAACGTTTTTGAAAATGTTAACTACCTGGAATGCAAAATACCGGGAGCTGAAATCTTCATAAAAATTGAGAACATTGCTGGAAAAATACCAGATGATGTTCAGCCCCAGTTCCAGGATAAACATATAATTTCTGGAAAGCAGTATGTCTAGGGATTGCGCCAGGACGCCTGCAGCAATGAAAGCTGTATTAAGCAGAAAAAGATCGCTCAGCAGCCTGAAAATAAATAGAGATCTTTTATTTACAATCATTGATCACTTGAAGAATTCGACCGTTTTTTTATCAACATATCTCATGATCCTTTCTTCAAATATTCCCCGGCTGAAATTTTCAGCATAATTTGCAAGTTCTTTTGGGTCAAATTTAATTTCATTTTTTTCAAAAAGCTCTACTGCCCCGGCCAAAGAACCGGGAGTTTGTTCGTCAAATAAAATTCCATGCTTATTATTAATTACGGTTTCAGCAGAACCTCCTTTATTTAAAGCAATAACAGGAGTACCGCAAGAAAGAGCTTCAATAACAACTATCCCGAAATCCTCTTCTGCGGCAAATACAAATGCTTTAGCCTTCTGCATAAAACCCGACAGCTCACCAGCTGTCTTAAATCCTACAAACTCAATATTTTTTCCCGATTTGGATTTTATCTTTCTTTCTTCAGGACCCTCTCCGACTATTATCAGCTTTTTCTCCGGCATCCCCGTAAAAGTCTCGGCAATAAGATCAATTTTCTTATACGGAACAAAACGGGATGCAGTCAGATAATAATTTTCTTTCGCCGGTTCACACTTAAATTTTTCCGTATCTACTGGGGGATATATTACTTCCGCTTCAATATTATAAATTCTTTTTATCCGTTCGGCAATATAACGGGAATTTGCCACATAATAATCCGGACGGTCTTTTGTCTTTAGATCCCATTTCTTCATGTAATTCAATATTTTATTGGCTGCCCAGCCTTTCAATCCGGATTTAAGATTTGCCTGATTTAAATACTGCTCTCTTAAATCCCATACATACCTAATAGGAGTATGACAGTAGCAGATATGCAGCTGAGTGCTGTTTGTTTTTGCTCCTTTAGCAACAGCATGGGAACTTGAAATTATAAGCTGATATGGTGAAAAATCAAATGTTTCAACAGCTAAGGGAAAAAGAGGAAGGAAGTTTCTATAATTTTTTTTCGAAGCAATTTTTTGAAGAAAAGATGTATAAAGCCGGTTATCTTTGATTATAATTCTTCTTTCTTCATCATTTAAAAAACTGAATAAAGCATAGACATCAGATTCATTCCAGATATTTGTTAAAGATTCTACAACTCTTTCCGAGCCGGCATAACCTGCGAACCAATCATGAACAATTGCAGTTTTAAGGGTGTTCAAATTATTTTCCGAGATTTCTATACAAAAATAAGAATAAAATTATTAGAGAAGTTATTAATGCAGGCAAGTTGGCTGCGGCTTTTCTGAGCTTTAATGAATTCCAAAGCTGGATTGAAGAATAATTTTACTGTAATGCGGGAAAAATTCTTATAATATCATCTTCAACATCAAACAGATAATTTTTTTTCCTGGAAAAAACAAGATCTTTTATGTCTTGGACAGCAGGATAATCATTCTCCCCGGTAAACATTCTGGCATCATCAATAAGTATTATGTGATTTATTTCTGAGTTTAAAATAGTCTCTAATTCAAGTTTTACCGGAGTTTCCAAGCTCCCTTTTGCAGTTTCGAATCCAGAGAAATGACCATCCAGCCAAAAAATTGCTGGAGTGTTTAATTTACTTATTATTCCTTCAAGCAGTATTCCGCTGTCTCCGCATATTATTTCAATATGTTTATAATTCTTAAACCTTTTTTTTGCAATTTGAAAAAGCTCAGGCGAAAGCTCTATCGAAATAATTTTTTCGAAATTTTTCCTTTGCGCATAAACCATCTCCCCTCTGAAAGTTCCTGTTTCAATTAATATTTTAACGACATATGCTCTCTGAAAATATTTAATCACATCCTGTTTTAAAGCATGCGGGGGCGGTCCTTTTTTCCCTTCCGTAACCCATTTATGCAGTATTTTTTTTCTATATCCGTTCCCGTTTTGAAATTTAATTTTCTGCCAGTTTACAAAATCTTTTATTTTTGTCAATAATTTTTTCATAGATCATTCTTGAAAACTTAAACTGAACTGAAATAGTCTTAATTATTTGCCGATTACCTATGTCAGCTATTTTTCAAATTGAATTCTTCGAAAAATTTACTACTGCTTCAAGATCTGGAAGTATAGATTATTTGTTTCTAGCGCCATCCCGGCGGCGGTAAAGTTTTTCTTTATTTTTTCAATTGAATTTACAGAGAATTTTTTCCATAAATCAGAATTTTCCATTAACAGCGAGATGTATCCGGCAGCTTCATCAGGCCTTTGAATATCAAATAGAAAACCTGTTTGATTATGGTCGACTAGGTCATTATTGCCGGGAACATTTGCAGCTACAACAGGAACACCGCAGGACATCGCTTCCATAACCAATAGGGGCAGCCCTTCCCACCTGGATGTTGAAATCAAACAAAACGATTCCCTAAAATAGTTTTGAAGACTTTCAGCCGTTCCTTTCATTTCTACATAACTTTCAAGGTTTTTCTTAATAATCCTGTTTTTAAACTCCTGCTCTTCTTCTCCGGAGCCGATAATAATAAATTTAAAATATTTTTTCTTCTCTTTTAATGCTTCAATAACTGCGGCCAGAAGGAGTGAGTTTTTTGCAAAATCAAATCTGGTAACATGAAGAATTGTTTTTACCTGGTTATCCAGGAATTTTTCATCAACCGTTCCATGATTTATTTCAACGCCGTTATTTATTATTACAACCTTAGACGCCGAGGTAATTTTAGCTGCAATTACCCTGTTGAATTCA
>CAYSGP010000346.1:0-3831 GCA_964430095.1 uncultured Ignavibacteriaceae bacterium | reverse complement strand
GGGGAATTAAATTAGTTGACGATAAACCACGCCGCGGCGCAGAAGATTTACTGATTGCTTTCCTCCATCCGAAATCGAATAACGGCGTTTTAGTCGAACTTTGCGAGACGAAAAATCCGGCCGGGTCACAGCTTGAATGGGAAGAAAAAGTTTAAAAAGATGTTCCTTTTTCAACTAAATCCTTAGGGTTCCTCTCACATTGAGATAGGCAAAGCAAAAAACTGCTTAAAAACATTAGTCTCACCTGGCATATCTATTGAATTTCTTATATTAGTAAATCTAAAAAATAAGCGAGGGCAAATGCTTAGGATTTCCATTCCCAAGGAATTCAGGATTAGATTCATCTTTATCTTGTTTCTTTTATTTCCTCTTATATTATTGTCATGCAGTAAAGAGACCGATATTAAGAAAAAAGGATTCACTATAAAGAATGGATCTGTTTATAATTTGGACACCAACCAGCCCTATACGGGCAAGATTACGGATACTCTTTCAAATCAGATTATGTCTTATGAAGTTGTTGACGGGATTAAAAACGGGCAATTTATTGTAAAGGGTCTGGATGGAAAAATTTTAATGGATGGATTATTGAAGGATAATAAAAATGAAGGAAAATGGAGATATTATTATCCTACCGGAAAATTAGAATCTGAGGGAAATTTCGTAAATGATACCGTCGAGGGAAAATGGATCTGGTATTATGAAGACGGAACTATTAAGGAAGAAGGATACTTTGAAAGTGGAAAAAGAGAGGGTGTTTGGATTATATATGATACTAATGGAAATGTAAAATCGACCATGAATTTTAAAAAAGGTGCAAAGATATCGGAAATCAACTCAAAAGGTTTTTTTGCTTAATTCACTGCAGATCCGGAATCGATTGTATTGGTTTAAATCTTTAAAAAATTCCTAAAAGATTCCTTTCTAAGCCATCCTGTAATAAAATTGTACAATGCAAATATTTCCATGGAAAACGGCAAATACCCGATATAGCCCGGGAGAGGCATTTCAAAAATTTTTAAGACATTAACATACGGCAGGTAATAAACCCATTTCGGATAAGAAAAAAAATTCCACATTTCCCAGAAAAAAGCGCAAATCATACATCCTGTTAATAATGAAATAATTACCCTCCAGTCACCGTTCTTAGTTAATAAAAGGAGCGAATTATTTTCTACTGAAGCATTAATGGAATCAATAATTAAATAAAGGGAGATCCAAAGCAGGGAATAAAATATTTTCGGGAAAATAATCAAAAGAAGAAGCATTATGCACCCGGATAAGAACAGTATTAATAATGTCTTCCCATCTGTGCCTATTATTGGTCCATGTTGTAAATTTTTAATCCATTTAAAAGTCCCGGCAAGTTCTGCCGTTCCCAGAACTGCCGGTATTACAGTGGAAAAACTTAATGAAGCCAGAAGGAAATATTCCGCATCAGAAAAAGATTCACTGCCGATGTAAAACCAGTTTTGGGTAATCCCGTTAAAGAACTCAAACAGCCACCAGACCGGAACAGACATAACAAATAAGAGTACATAAATAAAAGGATTCCTGTTTATCATTGAGCTGCCTTTTCTTAAAAATACCAAGGCATCAATGGTTAAACAGTATCCCAGCCAAAGAGGAAAAAAGCCCCAATGTGTTCTTAATCCTTCTAAAGACCAATTTAAAATCCAGAAAAGAATTACAAGTAAAATTCCAAACCATCCGTAAAATGGAAATTTGTAAAGCTTAACTGTTTTTATAACATCCATATAATTTTTGTTAAATCTAAAAAAAAAGCCAACTACATCTTATGAAGTAATCGGCGTTAAGGTATGAATTACTAGTTACGAATTATGAATTACGATTTTTGAAAATTCACTTCGTTAGGATTTAGGAATTAAAAAATCATAAAACGTAACTAAAGTTTTAATTTTTTTACCGGTTTAAAATCATTTTTTTGGCAGATTTAAAATCCGCTCCTTCCAATGAATATATATAAACTCCGGAAGGTAAATTTACATTTAAATCATTAACTCCGTTCCATGCGAATTCATATTTTCCGGCTTCAAGCTCACCGCTAAATATAGATTTAAGTTTTTCCCCCAAGACATTATAAATTATTAAGTTAACATTTTGAGTTCGAGGTAAATCGAAGACTATAATTGTGGAGGGATTGAAAGGATTCGGATAATTTTGGTAGAGTATGAACTCAACCGGAGTTTGAGATGTTTCTATGCTGTTTATAAAATTTTCAGAACCAATTAATAATTGTAAATCATTATTTTCATGCAGCGGACTCATTTCAATTTTATTCTGCATTTTGAGATTGTAGCTTTTCTTTAATCGTAAATCAAAGAGATATATTTCATTGTTTCCGAAATTTTCCAATCCTTCAACATTAATGAAACACATTTTTCCGGAAGAATTTTTAATTTTCAGATTATAACTCTGCCCCTCCCCTATTTCATTTCTGCTGTCTGTCATTAAATACTTATAAGAAGGAAGAAGATCGTTGAATATGCTCACTTTAGCTTCCTCAAAATTGCCGGGAGGAGCAAAAATATCGTATTTATCGCAACCGTTATTCGAATTTTCATTAATTGAGACCGTTACATTTGATCTTTCCTGGTTCTCAATCAACAAAGAAATTTTAAGAGAATTTTTAAAATCATTTCCACCGTTCTGCTTTCCTAAAGATTGTGTATAATTATAAGGAATAAACAGACTAGCACGGTTGTCAACATTCCGGTAATAATAACCCTTATAAGGTTCCAAAATATCAGGCTGAGAATATGTACCTTGAAACAAATGAATCGGCTGTGTAATTCCATTAATATTTTTGACAACTGTCCAGCTTACATTTTTTTCAAAAGGATTTCCTATTATATTCCATTCGTTGTGAAGCGGTATTTCATAAAATCCGTCCGTTAAAGCAACAGAACTGACATTTTGATTAACAGTAAAAGGATTTTTACTCAGGATCCAGAATCCTTTACCGGGAGTAAAATTAAAAGCCGGTGTTCCGTTAAATTCAACCAGGAATGATCCTGTTAAAGCTCCGTTATCATCAAAAATATTCCAGTCTTTATCCTGCTCTCCGGTGATTCCTGTATTTGCCAATCGATTACTTATTCCTGGCAGGCTTACCATTCGATATCCATCCGGTTTTGTAGGATCACCAAAAGTAAAATTGTTGTTGATATTAATATTGGCTGGGTAAGAAACGGTATAAACTAAATCAAATGATATAGCTCCCCCATTTTGTGCATTATCCGAAACATATTCCTGAAATACAAAATTAACATCAGTACCGGGAGTTATTACTTCGCCAATACTAACAAACCATAGTCCCCAGTTTGTATCAGATCCCGCATCGTAGCTCACACGCCCTATTTGAGTAAAATTAGCTCCGTCAGTTGTATAGTAAATATATACGGTATCTGCAAAATTAACCTGGTTTCTTAACCAAAAAAATAATCTATCACCCGGTTGTATATTCTGAACTTGAGGGCTGACCAGCCATTGATTGTTAAATGTTGTGCTCCCTTCCCATGTACAATATGCAACGAAATTTCCACCTCCCGAAGGAGTAGAAATTATTCTTGAACTCCATCCCGGCAGCGGAGTACCTGCTGTTTCTCTTGACCATCCGGATCCGCCTGTAACGAAAGCCTGCCATCCGTTTGGGGGAAAGGCTGCGTCTTCAAATGACTCGCTGAACGCTGAGGCGGAAACTTTAAATTGCTTATTTATAGTAACCGGAAGATTTTTGACTATTTTTTCTTTAGGTAATTCCGCTTCCCGGGCATTCTGCGGGTATATGATTGATATGGATATTAAAAG
>CAYSGP010000345.1:0-5850 GCA_964430095.1 uncultured Ignavibacteriaceae bacterium | reverse complement strand
TTAATGAAAAAACTAATAGCCGAAATGGATTAGGATTCTATATAGTAAAACTAATTCTTAAGTTATTTAACGGTGAAATAAAAATCCGAAGCAAGGAAAATAAATACACGAGGGTTGAAATCACTCTTCCCTTAGCAGTTTCAGCTTCAGATTCTAATGATTTCGAAAAAAAAGATAAATAATTCAACCTGTAAATGAGATGATAAAAAGAAATATGGTAAAATATAAAATAGGTGATAGGGTTTGGATAAAAAACCAAGTAAATAGTCCTATGCTTACAATTTTGTCTATTAATGATAAATTTTGCAAATGTGTTTGGATTGATTCTTCAGACATGTTGAATAAGGTAAGTCTTCCGCTGGATACTCTTACAGATAAGCGGCCTAATGCTCCATCAATTTTACCGCCTTCTTTCAAATTTAATAAAAATAATTAAATGGATTTAAAATGGCAGCGGCTCCGTTTTGGAGCCGCAAACCAGCAAGTAGTTTAATTTAATTAATTTAAATTGAACGGTAGTAAAGATAACACTTTCCTGATTATATTCAATCCTTTATTTATTTCCTCTTTTGAAACATTCAACGGCGGTCTGAATCTTATTGAATGATCGCCGCATCCTAATATCAGCAATTTTTCATCAAAACATTTTCTTTTGAATTCATCTCTACCTGCAGGTGAAGGAAGATCAAATGAACACATTAACCCCAATCCGCGGGCATTTGAAACTAGTCCCGTAAATTCTGCCTGAATTCCGTGAAGTTTATTAAGTAAATATTCCCCGACTTCTTTCGAATTCTCAACAAGATTTTCTTCATGGATTATCTTTAAAATATGTTTTGATCTGACCATATCGGTAAGGTCCGATCCCCATGTTGAATTTATTCTGCCCGGTTTGCGGAAGCAGTGTTCCTCCACATCATCAATCCTGCTGTTAACCATTACTCCGCATACATGAGCCTTTTTGCCGAATGAAATAATATCGGGATTAACGTAATGCTCGCAAGCCCAGAATTTCCCGGTTAATCCGAAACCGGATTGAATTTCATCGAACATCAAGAGAATTTCATTTTCATCGGCAATTTCACGCAGCTTTAAAAAGAATTCTTTCCTGAAAAAATTATCTCCTCCCTCTCCCTGTACGGTTTCAATTATTATTACGGCAATATCATCAGGATTATTTTTAATTGCGGAATAAATTTCATTAATAGCCTGCTGTTCAGCCTTTACTATTTTATCACGATTCTCTTCAACAGGGAAAATTATTTTAGGATTAGTTATTCTAGGCCAGTCAAACTTGGGGAAATATCTTACCTTATTAGGATCCGTATTTGTAAGCGACATCGTATATCCGCTTCTGCCGTGAAAAGCCTGTTTAAAATGAATTACCTGCTGTCCTTTTTCACTCTTACATCCTTTTTTAAAATTCTTTTGGACTTTCCAATCGAAGGCGGTTTTAAGTCCGTTCTCAACCGCAAGAGCTCCTCCTGAAATAAAGAACAAATATTTCATGTAGTCTGGCTTAGCAATAGAGGAAAAAGTGTCAATAAACTCAGCCATAGGAACAGTAAAGATATCGGAATTTGAAGGTTTATTAAGAGCCGCTGCCAGTATCTCTTCTTTGACTTCTGGAGAATTAATTTTCGGATGGTTCATTCCCACTGCAGAGGATGCAAAGAAGGAAAAAAAGTCGAGGTATTGATCTCCGTTTTTTTGATCGACCAGGTAAGTCCCCCGGCTGTTTTTCAAATCCAAAACGATATCGAAACCGTCGGCGAGCATATGTTTTCGAAGCACTTCATGCACCTTATCGGGAGAAATTTTCCCATTTAAAGTTGATTTATTTAAATTAAATATTAATGGATTTTTTTTCATATAAACTCCAAAAAAAAACTTAGGTTTCTTATTTAATCAGGGAACAAAAAGCGAGCCTTGAAGAAGGCAGCGAATGGAGATTAAAATACGTCTTCGAAGCTGGAAATGAAGTAGCTTCTAAGAGTTTTAAAGCCTGTATTTTCAA
The DNA here is from genome assembly GCA_964430095.1 of uncultured Ignavibacteriaceae bacterium. Classification (GTDB taxonomy): domain Bacteria; phylum Bacteroidota; class Ignavibacteria; order Ignavibacteriales; family Ignavibacteriaceae; genus DATKLQ01. The sequence continues at coordinate 3,833 of CAYSGP010000345.1, read as the reverse complement.
AAAATGTGGTAATAAAAAGCATAATAATTTTTCTAATTCCGCCCCAATTTACTCAATGAAAATTGATTTAGCAATAGACGGGAATTCAAGATCAAACTAGAGAAGATATGATTTAACCGTTTTTAAGGCTTTTTTTCGTAGTCCCGAAAGGATTGCACCTCCCAACCTATTGAAAAATAGCATGCTAATTAATTTAACTACCATTAATTGATGATTAATCAGAAATCAACTTTTACAAAAGTATGATTTTACTTAAACAAAGTTATTCGTCGAATTTATAAATTCCAGCCATTGACTATCAATTTGGGCATTTCATTTTTATTTGTATTCCTAAAGTGTCCGGTAATTTTCTTTTGTGTATTTGGAAGCAGCGACACATAATTATCAGACCAGAACACTGGTAAGAAACTCTCATTTGTATTTTTGTTTACAACATTTAATTCTATAAAGAAAGCAATTTTATCCGAATTGTTTTTTAGCAGAACTTCAACTATTTGATCATTATCATTTTTAACAAATTTTTCCGTATAACTTATTTCTGTTTTCGGCAGATCATTTATTTCCTTTAAATCTCCAAAGGATTCAATAGGGGTATAATACCACTTGGAACTATCAAAATTCATTACATCTTCTATTGATGATACCCAATAAAAATTATCGCTAATATATTTATTTGAGGAGTCTTTTAATTCAAGGTTTATAAATTGCAGGTTTGTTAGTGAATCTATATCGGGTAAATCCAAAATCTTGAGCGATGTGTTCTCATCAATATTAAACTTTTCTTCTTTCTCAAAAATTACTTTTGAATTAACATCAAGAACTTTAATGCCTGCCGACAAACTTCTGAAATTTTTATAGCAATCATTCACAGCATATATATCTTTATCTTTATAATTATACACAAGGTTTAACGGCTGACAGCCTTTCATAGCTCCGTAAAAAGCGCCGTTGGGCATCAAAGAATAATCGAAAAGCTGCCAAAACAGATCAGGCCAGGCGGAGTTGAACATCCATTGAATAACCCCCGTCGAAACATATTTATTAATACCGAAAGCTTCAAACATAGGCCGCATAGCTTCATAATTTGACATCTGGGATTTAATAACAAATTCTTCCAGCGATTCAGCTTCTCCGTAGCGATTATTAAATGCCTGTAAAAAAATGTCAAGATTGTCAAATTCATTTTTTGCACAATGAAAATTCCACATGCTGTCAATCGGCCACAAATTTTCTTCAGGGAGCATTTTTTTTATACTTTCTAAAGGTGGGACCTGAGGGCCCGGACCTGTTTCCGTATTAAACCCATAAGCACCGCCGTGCGAAGTATCTATATACCAATAAACAGGCGGTTCGTATTGATAGGGACCATACATCTTAACCCGTGAATCTTCATATATGTTATTTATGTTTTCCGGTTCCGTAACTTTAGTATTCTGACATGAAAGTAATGTAGGCCTGGTAGGATCGGACTCAGCCAGATAAGATAATAGTCTGGTTTGAACTTTGGGGCTTGGATATTTATCACTTCCTAAAATCCATACAAATATACTTGGATGATTTCTTAGCCATTTTACCTGCTGATTATATGCCCATGTCTGAAGTTCAATGTCTCTCGGGGTATCAATGCACATATATTTAGTTTCCTCCCTGCTGCAATAACCTTTCCATTCCCATTGGCAGCTCCATCCCGCCATAATTAAAATTCCATTTTCATCTGCCGCATTATATAGAGTTTCATTTTTCCCCCAGAAACCTTCAAGCCTGATTGTGTTTAAATTCATATGCCGGGCATACTTGATTTGCGCGATCACTTTTTCATCGCTGTCATTGAGCATCATATCATCTACCCATCCGGCTCCTTTAATTAGAATTTTTTTTCCATTAATCTTATAGCCTCTATATCCTTGTTCATTAATAAAATCCTCCACCTCACGTACACCAAATCTCATTTCCTGTTTGTCGGAAACTTTATTATTTACTTTGACTTGCAGTGATAATTTATAAAGGTGAGGTTTTCCCAGATTATTAGGCCACCAAATTTTAGGATTTTTTATTTTTAAGTCCTTGTCATCCCCGGAAGAAATAATTATTTGAGAGCTTCCAAACGGCTCTAGTGAAAACGTTTTTGAAAATGCTCTGCCCTCTCCAAACTCACCTGCTACGAACCCCAAAACTTTTTTATTTGAAAAATTAGTTAGTTGTGCTGAAATAGTAATCTCGGCTTCATTTAAAGTTTCTTGATCCAGTTTTGTTTTTACAAAAACATCATCTAATGAAACTTCTCTTGTCATTTTTAATTTAACTCCGCGCCAAAGACCCATCATTTTATCAGACGGAGTAGGATTCCAGTCAACAAAACCGATAGTAAGATCTCCATTTACAGGCGGTATTATTTTAATTGCAATAATATTTTTCCCTTTAATAAGATAACCTGTAACATTGAAATCAAAGATTCCAAATGCACCTTACAGCTTATCTTCCCCGGCAACCATCTCGCCATTAATCCACAACTCCGCCTTATAATTAATACCTTCCAAGGTTAGTTGATAATTATCATTTTTTCCAATTTGATCAATATTAAACTCTTTTCTATACCACCATGGTTTATGAAATTGTTCTTCAGGAATGCTCAGCAGGTTTTTACCAAAATACGGATTTTGGTAAACGCCGTTCTCGACTAAAGCTGCAAGAACTGTCTTAGGTATATCAGTCTTATAAAAATCATTTAATTTAAAATCACTAGTAGAAATTATGCTGCCTTCAGCATTTGTCTTTTCAGAGGAGAATAATATCCAATCTTTATTTAACGAAGTTTCGGGTAAATTTTCAGCATTAATTGAGAGGTGACTAATAATAAAAACAAGGATTAAAAGATAAATTTTTGAGGTAGCCTCGATAATAAATTCTTGCATTAATTTTACTATAATTTATATTACTGATAACTGCTGTCGGTAACATAAAAATTCATTTATAAAAAAGCATCATTTTAAAGATGTCCTATAATTTGTAAAATATTTTCAATAAACCGAAATAATTATAATCTTTTTTTAAGGAGAGAAATAAATTGCTATGTGGAATGAAGCTTTTTTGGTGGGTCTGCTTGAATCTCCAACCCGGCAATCCCCTTACTTGTCGCAACCTTTCTGGATTCAATAAAGATCTAATTTACAGTAATATTAGCATGAAAATATAGTATTGCTTATTTGGAAGGCCCTATAACTACTAATAAATTTCCCAATTAGAAACTATAGAAATTTTCTTGCTACAATCCCGCGTATCGAACGCATCTTATGTCATTTTCTAATTGTAACAGAAAATGACTTTAATTCAGTATCCATCCGTTTGCAGATTATAAATAAATATTCATATATTTGGACAGGCTTTGTTTAAAAGGTCCTCCCCTACCTTTTAATATTCAAGAAGCCAAACCCTCAGTCTCCCGATTGAGGGTTTTTTATTAAAAAGAAATTATATGTAAAGTATGGCAATAGAAAGAAAAAGAGCTTTTCAATTTTAGAGAAACTTGTGAATTCTTGGGGTTGTTCGACTTAGTACTTAAACACGTTGAAATCTGAAAATAAAGTACTTAATAAGAGATTTGGGAAAATAATTTTCTTTCAAAGAAAAGAGTTGATAGGCGCAATACACGGTTCTTACCTTTAAAAATACCAAGAAAATCTGCCGCTGAGATTATTGGTGGCTGCTGATTATTAAGAAGTAAATCTAATCCTAGTTTGTCCTTATAATTCCTCTTCGTTAAAAATATTAATTACAGTCAACACCTCTGAATTTAGAGTTGACCTTTATAGTGCAGCGCTCTGATAGATTTTATC
>CAYSGP010000344.1:0-4037 GCA_964430095.1 uncultured Ignavibacteriaceae bacterium | reverse complement strand
AGGCTTGGTGAATTTGTAAGAGCATACATCATGGGGAAAAAAGAAGGGATTAGCAAAAGTGCAACCCTGGCGACAATTGTTCTCGAAAGAATCTTTGACGGCTTAGCACTGCTGTTCTTTCTTGGTATTATTGCCGTGCTTTTTTCTCTTCCGCTCTGGATTAAACAGGCCGGAATAGCTGCGGGTGCCTTTTTTCTGTTATTGTTTACCTTTTTAATTCTTTTATTGATTAAAAAGAACCAGGGTGTTCGGTTAATTGAAAAATTTGTCGGATTGTTTTCCGCTAAATTAGCAAAAGAAGCCAAACGCCTTCTGAATCTCTTTTTGGAAGGTATAGCCGTTGTAAACCATAAAAAAAATATTTTCCTGGCTTTTCTTTTCTCGATCATAATCTGGCTTGTTGAGGCGATGACTTATTATGTAGTCACCTTATCTTTCGGTATTAATCTGCCGGTCTACGTTTCATTACTGGTTGTTGTAATTGTAAATATAGGAATATTAATTCCTTCGGCACCCGGTTATATCGGTGCTTTTGAATTCTTTTGCATCAGCGCTCTTGCGATATTTTCGGTAGAACAAAGTGTGGCTTTAAGTTATGCTATAGTGCTCCATGCAGTACTGTTTATCCCGATAACCGCAATAGGAATTTTCTACTTCGGTAAAGAAAATTTAAAATTTGCAGAAGTTACAGGTGTTGCAAAAGTTCCCCCCACAAGTATTTAATTTGTAATTAATAAAAGGAGTTCTTAATGGGTTCAATAGTTATTTTAGGCGGAGGGTTAGCAGGATTAAGCACCGCCTGGCATTTGAAAAAATCAGGTTATGATAACTTTCATCTATTTGAAAAGGAATCGAGAATTGGGGGATTGACCCGTTCTGAAATTGTTGATGGCTTTACATTCGATTATACCGGCCATCTGCTCCATTTTAAAGACAAGAGTATTAAAGAAACTGTTTTAGGATTATTAGGCGACAATATCGGATTTATTGAGAGAAATTCGTGGATATATTCTAAAAATGTTTTTACACGATATCCTTTCCAGACTAACACATTCGGTCTTCCTGATAATGTTATTAAAGAATGCATCATCGGTTTTATAGATGCTAAGTATGGAAAGAACGGGAAAAGTGCAGGGGAGCCGGGAACCGAATCATCCGTGGAGAAAACTTTCGAAGACTGGATAATGGAAAATTTCGGCAGCGGAATTGCGAAACATTTTATGTTCCCCTATAATGAAAAATTATGGACTGTGCATCCCAGGGAAATGACTACCGAATGGATGGGCAGATTTGTTCCTCAGACTTCCCTGGAACAGATACTGGACGGTGCGCTGTCTGACCAGTCTCAGAAGGTAGGCTACAATGCAAACTTCTATTATCCGTTAAACGGTGGGATTGAAGCATTGCCGAAAGCCTTTGCTTCGTCTTTAAATAATATTCATACTGAAAGTGAAATAAATAAAATAGATTTAAAGGAGAAGAAGGTTACTTTAAAAAACGGTGAGGAAATCAGATACGACAGACTTGTTTCCACATTGCCTCTGAATGTGCTTGGATCCTCAATTGATTCTCTTCCTTCAAATATTAAAAATTCAATTTCTGAACTGAGATATAATTCCGTTTATAATATAAATATCGGAGTGGACAGAAACATAAGCGACAAACATTGGGTTTATTTTCCAGAACCTGAATACAGTTTTTACAGGATAGGTTTCTCTAGTAATTTCTCTCCCTACATGGCTCCAAAAGGAACGAGCTCATTGTATATCGAAATTTCGTATACAGACAATAGACCTATAGATAAAAAACGAGCAGTTGAGAAAGTTAAAGATGATCTTATCAAAGCCAAAATATTAAATGAATCGGACAGGATTTTAGTTGAAAAATGCTTTGATATAAAATGCGCTTATGTTATCTATGATAAAAACAGGACAACGGCAGTCAGCCAAATAAAAAATTATCTGCAGGAAAATGATGTTTACACCATAGGCAGATACGGATCTTGGGAATATTCAGGAATGGAAGATGCAATGATCCAGGGGAAAGAACTTGCCGGGGCTATAGTGCATGAAGATAAGGAAGGATATGTTCTTAAAAAACCTGAAAAGGTACCGGTTGTTTCCATTGTTATACCGGTTTATAATGAGGAAGAAATTCTGGAAAGCGCCGTCAGGGATATTGTGGCCGAAGCAGACAAGCTTGATATGCCTTATGAATTAATAATTTGTGAAAACGGAAGTAGAGACCGCACGCTGGAGATCGGGCAGGACCTCTCGAAAGTTTTTCCTCAGGTGCGGGCAATTCATTGTCCCGAGCCTAATTACGGAGCTGCATTGAAGCTCGGAATTTTAAAAGCAATCGGGGACAATATAGTCTGCTTTGAAATTGACTTTTGGGATGGTCCTTTTATTGAAATTGCTAAAGTGCTGCTTAGGAAATATGATGCAGTCGTCGGATCCAAAGCGGCGGTGGGTGCAAGGGACAGACGCCCGCTCATCCGCAGATTGATAACGTACAGCTTCAATTTATTCCTACGGATATTCTTCGGTTTTCAGGGGACGGATACTCATGGTATAAAGGCATTCAGGCGTGAAAAAAGCATCAACGTTGTAAATGACTGCAAAACAAGCAAAGATATTTTAGCAACGGAATTAATTTTGAGAATGGAACGTGCCGGGTTCTATATGTGTGAAATTCCTCTGGAAATAGAGGAAAGAAGACCACCCACGATCGGCTTGCTGAAACGCGTGCCCAGCACTATAAAAAATCTTTTTACACTTTGGAAAGCTACCAGGAACCTTAAGAGTGTCGATGTTAAAAAGCTTGAGCCGGTACCAAAGGTGATTAAATAATCTGTGAATTTTATGCCGATAGTTAAGGGAGAAACAATGATCAATGCCATGACTGTTGACCTGGAGGATTGGCACCATAGTATAGATTCAATTCCTTTTGAGGATTGGGATAAATATGAATCCAGGGTCGAGGCAAATACTTACAAGATTATTGAAGCTTTTAACGAACACAATATTAAAGCAACATTTTTCATCCTGGGATATATTGCCGAGAAATATCCGTCCCTTGTTAAGGAAGTAGCATCACACGGTCATGAAATTGCAACGCACGGTCATTCGCACAGACTGATTTACAGGCTTTCTCCTGAAGAATTCAGGAAAGATTTAAAACATTCGGTTGACGCAATTGAAAACATTACCCAGCAGAAGGTAATAGGTTTCAGGGCTCCGTACTGGAGCATTACAAAAGATTCTTATTGGGCGTTGGATATTCTTCAGGAAGAAGGAATTCAATACGATTCCAGCATTTATCCGGTAAAAACCTATCTTTACGGAATTCCGGACGCACCCGTTTATCCTTATGTTATAAAAGAAAATAACGGTAAAAAATTAATTGAATTTCCTCCCTCGACAATCACTCTTCTGGGGAAAAAAGTCCCGGTTTCCGGGGGTTTTTATATGCGCTTATTTCCATATTGGTTTATAAACTCCGGGATTAAAAAAATAAATAAGGACGGACAATCCGCTGTTGTGTATATTCACCCGCCCGAGTTCGATCCCTCCAAACCTGTTTTAAAATTACCCTTTAAAGAAAAAATTCTCCATTATTATAATTTGGATGTAATGGAGGGCAAAATCAAAAAATTAATAGCAGAATTCAAATTCGGTACAATAAAAGAATTACTGAATTTAATATTCTAAATATCAGTATATATACCTATCATTTCGTATTTCTACCCTTGCAGAGTTTCCTCAAATAAAAAGATTGATATAAAATTCTTAAAAATATTTTAAGGGGTCGAATTTTATGCCGGTCAATAAGTTGAGAAAAAAAACAATATTGGTTTTTTTATAATAATACCGGCTGTTTCAGCATTTTTAGCCGGAGAAATTAATGCAAGGCTTTTTCGTGAATATACAACGCCTGAAATAATAAAGGCAAAATCCCTTCGATATATCCCTTCAATTTTCTCACTTTATATCCCTTCAATTTTCTCAATTTTTGTTTTCCCTGAAAAAAAACAA
>CAYSGP010000343.1:0-3507 GCA_964430095.1 uncultured Ignavibacteriaceae bacterium | reverse complement strand
AATTTTTTATAATCAATATAATTTTTTGGGGTCTATTTGTTATTTTATATGTTTTTTAAATGATCTTAGAAAAAAGCCTGTAAAAAATTTCTGAACGGAATGTAAGAACTAATTTTGGGAAAATATGAATTCAAAAGAACTTGGGGAAAGATATGATAAAATAGCGGTTTGGTGGACTGAAGAAATGATAAACTCAGGTTATGGTGTTAACTATGTAAAAAAAGCTATTGAATTTACAAAACGAAATGCCAAAGTATTGGATATTGGCTGCGGGGGCAGCGGCAGAATAATCGACGAGGTTCTGAAAAATAATCTTGAAATATTGGGAATTGATCTATCAGCTGAAATGATTAGGATTGCAAAGGAAAGATATCCTGGTATTAAATTTATTAATGCGGACTTTAATGAATGGAATGCTTCTGAATATTTTGATTTAGTAATTGCCTGGGATAGTGTGTTTCATTCTCCTAAAAATCTTCAAAAAACTATTACAAAGAAAATGTGCAGTCTATTGACTAAAGGCGGCATCTTACTTTTTACTGCCGGCGGAATAGATGGTGAAAGAAGCGGCGAGATGAAAGAAGTTTTATTTGAATATGGTTCTCTCGACTATTTAGAGTATTTGAAAATTATTGAAGAAATGCATTGCAGGATTATTCTAATGGAAAGAGACCAATATCCTTTAGACCACATGGTATTTATTTGTCAAAAGAGTTAACAATAAACTCAGTGCATTTTTTATTAGTATTAGAACTTCAATGTTAAAGAAACAGCGTAAGCAGGAACGTTCCAGAGGTAACAATTATCAGGTTGGCTGCTGCTCTGCTGAAAATCGGATTAACCATATTAACTAAGTTTAAGAATACATTATGATTTGTTGTATCCCGGTAAATGACAAACGAAAGATAAATTAGGAAGTTAAAAGAGTTAAATGATAATTTTTCTAAAAAAAGTGAACTGCAGCACACACTTATTATCATCCGCTGATTAATATTTTTATCAATATTTTCTTCTCTTTTCCTGCAGACATTTTTGTATAGCTCAAAAAATATTTTCATCAACTTTTTTATCCGCGATAAAAGGATTTATAATTTTTTGTTTATCTAAACATCTTAAGCTGTCAGAATAATAATTATTTAACTTGAATAATCGATCGACTACTAATTTAAATCACACAAGATAAATTATAAAACAAATGGAGGACCATATGATCAGAACCAGTTTAGCATTAATGACAGCTTTTTTAATTATCCTGCCATTGTCATCCAACTATTCGCAGGATAATGATTGGGCGATGAATGCAACAATAATTGAAGCATGCAGCTGTCCGATGTTCTGCCAATGTTATTTCAATCCTGAGCCCGCAGCACATAGTTCGCACGGCGGACATGCAGAAGCGGAGCATTTCTGCAGGTTTAACAATGCACTTCAAGTCAACAAAGGGAACTATGGCGACGTTAAGCTTGACGGTGCCAAGTTTTGGGTTGCAGGAGATCTCGGAGGAGATTTTTCAAAGGGAAAAATGGAATGGGCGGAGGTAGTTTTTGATCCTTCCGTAACAAAAGAACAGCGGGATGCAATCGCAAAAATTTTAGCGCATGTTTACCCTGTTGAATGGGGTTCATTTACAATCGGAAAAGATGCACCGATGGAATGGCATTTTACAAAGGATGATGCGGTTGCAAAACTTGACGGCGGAAAGACAGCAGAAGTTGTTCTTAAACGATTCCCCGGGAATACTAATGATCCGGTTGTAATTAAGAACCTGAGATACTGGGGAATCCCCCGGAATGACGGGTTCATTATGATGCCGAATGTAGTTGAAGCATACCGGGTTGGAAATAAACCGTTTGAGTTCAAAGGAACAAACGGTTTTATGATTACAATAGATATTAATTCAAAAGATGTTATGAGCGGTCAAAAAATGTAATTTTAATTTCTGCGGGCGGATTAAATTCCGCCCCAATACTATCCCAAAGTTATCGGTGTTAGGCTCTTTTTATTCTATCTAATTTTTAAAAATATGTTTCCTGCATTACATAACACCCAATAATCCCCTTCTTTGTGATTTATTTCCACTGGCTGATTAAAGATATTTATTCCGTTCAATCCAGATTTTTTTTTGCCAAGTGACCGGAATTTTATTCATACTTATTCAAAACTTCGTGAAAAACAGATATTTCTACAAGTTCAACCGGTTTGCCCAATAAAAAAAGTCCAATCAAAGAATGCTGAAACCTCGGCGATGACAAAATATTAAAGTTTTAACCTAAATCCTCGATAATAACTTAGAATTGCTTGTTAATTGTAGTGAATCGGTTGTAATGAAAAATAAAAATGAGCGGGACAGCATTATTTTTAAAACTCTTATAAATTCATCCGGGGGATCCTCTTTCATGAATTTAATTGAAGAAATGAAGCATGAATGCCAAAACCAGCTGATATTTTTTCATTTTGAATTAATTCCTAAGAAGGAAATCATGTTTTACTGGGATCATTTGTAAATTTTAAATGAAAGAAGAGATGAGGAATCTGATATTCGAAAATAATCCGCTTCCCATATTTATTTATGATAGAGAGACTCTATACTTCCTTGATGTGAATTCGTCTGCCTGCGCTCTTTACGGTTACACAAGAGATGAATTTTTAAACATGACCATAACCGGTCTTAAACCTGCGGAAGAAGTTCCCCTGCTCACTAAATTTTTATCCACTATAAACTCAGAATCCGGAAAGTACAGCGATATTAGACATAAAAAGAGGGATGGTTCAATAATAATTACTGAGATTTTCTTTCATGAATTAATGTATAATGACAAGGCAGCACGTTTTGTGGTTGTAAACGATATAACCGAAAGCAGAAGAACTGAACAGGAAAGTAAGGAAAACCAAAGAAAACTTTCTACATTAATAAGCAACCTCCAGGGTTTTGTTTACCGCTGCATGAACGATGAGAACTGGACAATGGAACTTATAAGCGAAGGGTGTTTTGAACTGGCAGGCTATAGGCCGGATGATCTGATTAATAATAAAAAAATTTCGTATAATGAAATTATTTACCCTGAAGACAGAGCATTTGTTTTTAAAGAGGTGCAAAAAGCCATAAATAGAAGAGAACCATACCAGATTACATACAGAATTAAAACTGCTTCTGACGAGATCAAATGGGTCGGCGAGAAAGGCAGAGCAGTTTTCAGCGAAAACAATGAAATTCTTGCCCTGGAAGGTTTTATTACCGATATAACCAAAGTAAAAAATTATCAGACCGAGTTAATTGAAGCAAAGGAAAAAGCTGAGGAAATGAACCATCTAAAATCGGTATTCCTTGCAAACATGAGCCACGAGCTCAGAACTCCTTTAATCGGCATCCTGGGATACGCAGAGATGATTTTAAATGAACTTAAAGAAACTCATTACACTGAAATGCTTACCGAGCTTTTATTCAGCACGAATCAGCTTAAAGACACTATTGATTCAATACTTGATCTCTCCAAAATAGAAGCGGAA
>CAYSGP010000342.1:0-2573 GCA_964430095.1 uncultured Ignavibacteriaceae bacterium | reverse complement strand
ATATTCTATCACTTCAATATTCCATTTTCTTACTCCACTACTCCATCAATCCAGTATTCCAGCCAAAGATATTCCGAGTCTTTTTCTTAGATTCAATTTGTAGGAATTCAAAACTCAGCCTTCTGCCAGTTGCATTGCTGTAAGCAATTCATTAAACCTGTTTTCAAGTATTGGGATTTTGAGATCAAGGTTTTTCATTATAAAAGAAACGTTCTCTCTGACTTTCTTTTTCTTCTCTTCCTGTTCTTCTTCACTTCCGATTTTCAATTTTACTTCATTTATCATTTTGATCGATTCATTTAACTGCAAGATATACGGCTTATGAATTTCATCAATCATGTAATTTACCGCCGAACCGAATTTATCCGAAAGATTATCGTTCCAGCCGGAGCTTATTTCTTTCTGCCATGCTTTATAGTTGTTGTTGATCGTTTCGAAAAGCGGATTGTATGCTCTGACTGCGCTTTTGAGATTCTGAATCCCGGGATTGGAAACGAAAGCTATTTCAAAGTTGACTTCAAAAGAAGTTTTAAGATTCTTGAGCTGAAGCAGGTATTCCGCAAGCAGCGGCGATATTCTCTCGAAGACTTCATCCCGTTTTTCGGATTTTTTAAGATCAGCTTCCAATTTTGCTTTGTCTAATTCAAGCTTTTCAGATTCAATTTCAATATATCTTTTCAGAAATTCCTGGAGCTCTTTATTCGTACTGCCTGTTTCTTTTAATAATTTTTCCAGCTCGGCATATTTTTTAACTGATTTGTTCCTTCTCTTTGATTCATCTGAAGTCAGTTCCGTTTTTTTGATTTTTGAAACAAGAATGGTAGTAATAAAATTGGGATCCGAAGGCACGGGAATTTTAGAATCAACCGGATAAAGAAGCTGAAGGCTGTCGTCCTTTAAAGCTACGTCAACATATTTTATATTTTCCGGAATTGAAATTACAAACTCCCCGGAAGCTGTGGTTACAGCATCTCCCAAAGAAGTAAACCTGATTAATAAATTGCCGACAGGTTTTTTGCCGTCGTCAATCACTTTTCCTCTAAATTGTACCGACTGAGCTGAAACGAGAAAGGGAAAAAATAGAATCAAAATGAATTTCAACTTCATAACTCATCATTTCTTAAGCTTAATGGTAATTGATCCCCTTTCCGTTACGGTTATGAAATCACGATAAATTGTAGTGCCGTTTTTTACGGCTGTGAGAAGAAGAGCTTCACCTGCAGAAGCCGGAACAACGACTGAAAATCTTCCCTTATCATCGCTGGCTGCCGAAGCGACGCCGCTTTCGATATCGATAAAGACTGAATCTTCCGGATCACCTTTATCATTTATAACCATTCCCCTTAGAAGAGTAGAATCTATTCTTTCTGTTAGTTCAAGGTAGATTATGCGGTTTTCCGGTATTGGTATGGAATTGCCTTCCTTAATTTTATATCCTTTTATCTGCGGGAAAATGTTTACAGGTTTTCCGATGAACTTTGAAGAAACTCCTGAGAACATGACTTCACCGTTTTCATTAAGCTTTTTATCCAGCCTTTGATCTCCAAAATCAATAATGATTGTTCCTTCATTTATAATTTTCTCAGGCTTAGCGGGATCAACTGTTCTTATAGTTAAAAGGAAATCCGATTCCGGAGAAGCGAAATAGAATCCTCCGATTATCACCAGGCAGAAAATTACAACAGGGCCTGTAAGCTCAATGCTGCCGTACGAAGTTTTGCCCGAATATTTTGCGCTTGAACGCAATGCCCCGAACAGAAAAGCTGCGGAAGCCAGCCCGACAGGAATTAAAATTATGTAATAAAAGGATTTTGTTATTCCGAATTCACTTAAGCGGGGAGACAGGAAAATCATCAGTATTGCGGCAATCAGGAAGAATAATGAAGCTGCCCCGCTGATATAAACCCATGTTAGTTTCGAAATCTTGTCAGGCTGTTTAACCATAAAAGTAATTGCCTTTAGAAAGAGACAAGAAATCTGAGGAACTAGCGGTTCCGGTTAAATAATACATAGTTTACAATAATCAATTCGTAACAAGAACTTAAAAAATCAAACTATATAAATTGTCCGCACATTAAATAACTAAAGCATTAAAAATTGATAAGAATTACTTAATCAAAGACATTTTCCCTGTTTCAATAAAACTTCCTGCCTCCAGCTGATAGAAATAAATTCCGCTGGTAAGGTTTTCCGCATTAAGCTCAAACTCATACTCTCCGGGAAGTTTTTCCTCATTGATGAATACCCCGATTTCATTTCCTAAAATATCGTAAATACAAAATCTAACCATGGAGGTTTGCGGCAATGCAAATTTTATTTTTGTTACCGGATTAAATGGATTTGGGTAATTCTTTGATAAAAAGAATTTTTGAGGAATTCCGGAAGATATATTCTTGAGACCTGTAACCTGAGAATATTTTACCGTTGTAATATGCGACTGGCTTGTCCCGGTTACAATAACATTGTTATCTCCGTCTAAAGCAAGACCAACAGCTTGATCACCGGTATGATTCGGCCCATCGTACTTAATTGTCCATAGTTCCTGCCCGGTAGCACTATACTTAATTGTAATA
>CAYSGP010000341.1:0-3262 GCA_964430095.1 uncultured Ignavibacteriaceae bacterium | reverse complement strand
AAATAACACAATTAACTTCCAAAATTTTTATAAAACAAATGAACTAATAATAAAAGCGAAGATTGTAGTGGCTATCAGGCAAACGATACCTGGAAGCATAAAACTATGGTTCAGAAGATATTTACCGATTCTCGTTGTTCCTGTTCTGTCAAATGAAACTGCTGCCAGTACAGTTCCATAAGTCGGTAAAAAGAAAAATCCATTGACAGCCGGGTAGACTGCTATCAAAACCCACAACGGCATTCCAAGCGCAACTGCAACCGGCATTAAAGTTACAACCGTCGCAGCCTGACTGAACAATAACATAGATAGAACAAACAGACCGATGGCAAGCACCCACGGAGCCTGCTGAATAAGATCGGAAATTCCGCCGACTATTTCAATTCTGTTTCCTTCAAAAAAGGATGAACCCATCCAGGATACACCAAGTATTGAGATAACCGCAACGACGCCGCCATTCATAATGCTGCCTTTTACAGCTTCAGCAGGTTTTGCTTTGAAAAAGATCATCATCAAGCCGGCAGCTGCAAGCATCACTATCATTATTGCATCGCCCATTTCTAATTGATTTGCTGCCGCTTCTTTTCCGGAAAACATTTCGTAGGTAGGCCGGAGCTGAGGGAAGATGCCAATCAATACAACTATAACAATAGCAAACAAAAAAACTAATAATGAGTTACGGGCGTTACCTAATTTTTCTTTTGCCATTTCAACTGCTGCAGCAGTTTCCAGGATTTTACCGGATTTTAATCTTTCCTGGTATTCCGGATCATCTTTAAGTTCTTTACCTTTCCATGCAACAGACAGAGTTCCAACGATTAAACCTAAAATTGAAGCAGGAATTATGACCATCATTATTTGGAGAAGATTCACATTGTATGAAGCCAGTGCAGCCAGCAATGCAACTGTTGCAGCACTTATAGGTGATGAAATTAATCCATACATTGACGCGGTAACACTTATTGATAACGGTCTTTCCGGACGGACACCGGCTTTGGTTGAAACCTCAGCAATTACCGGAAGTAATGCATAAATAACGTGCTGTGTTCCGCTTGCCATTATCAATATAAAAGTAACGAATGGTGCAACAAAAGTTATGTACTGAGGTTTTTTTCTCATCACTTTTGTAGCAAATGAAATAAGGTAATCAAGCCCGCCGGCAGACTGCATTGAGGCAAGCGCCGTGATAACGGCGATAATCATTCCAAGAACAATTCCGGGAGGTGAGCCGGGCGGTAATCCAAAAAGAAAAACTAAAATCACCAGTCCAACACCGCCCATTGTTCCCAAACCGATTCCTCCAAGTCTTGCGCCGATAACGATGCAAGCGAAGAGGATGAGAAGCTCAATCCATAACATAGCCGCACCCCATAAATTTTAATTAATGTTCTTCAAAATACTCCTGAATTTTTAAAGGATCAATTTGTAGTTAATATTGCAAGTCTTATCAGGAATCAATTCATATGAAGCGGTAAATCTAAGTGCATTATTCTTGTTGGGGAGTAGATTCATTAGATAGGATTAATTAAAAAACCAGGGCTGCCTATAACTTAGCCCAGAAAAATATCATCAGCTTTTCCAAATACAGACTATTTTTTTATCTACTTTACTTATCAGCTAATTCCCGATAAACCGTATAAAAGTTTTCTCCATTAGCGGTCCGGTTAATAAGATCCTTAAGGCCTTCTATCTTTACAAGGTTGAACCAGGAATAAACTTCATGCCTGGCGGCAAGAAAATGAAAATAGTAATTGCCCGAATAGAATTTTTCGGGTGCGGCTAATTCCGAAAGCTTTATTTCCGTCTCTACGGAATCTTTCAGCTCAGAGTATTTTTCTTCGGAATATTCTTTCCTGAAATCAACAAGCATTGCCAGACCTTCATCGAACCATACGGGGATATTTCTATTTTTAAAATATCCTAATCTTGAACAAAATTCCGCATGCAATAATTCATGGCTGAGCATATCAGGATCGATGCGGTCCCTTGAAAAGACAATAAAAGAATTTATAGGAGTTTTATAAGTTAAAATTAAATTGCTTCCGCCGTAATCGGTCAAAAGAGATTTAGAATAACAAAAAATCCTTACCGGATTTCTGGTCAGTTTATTTGTGTTCAAAAAGGCGCAGACTCTTTTATCTGTTTCTTTTAGAATAAAGATGATTGAATCCTGCAGTTTTTTCGGCGTATCCTTACTGATGTAAATATTGCTGCCCGGCTCAATAAATTCATACGACTCCCCCGATGGTTATACAATTAAACAGTTCGCGGGAACTGATATAAAAAACAGCTGCGGCTAAAATTAAAAGAACAACAAACGATATAAATGTAATTTTAATTATTTTTTTAAAATTCATATTTAGATCCTTAAGATTTAAGTTTATTTTCCAACTCAAGCCGGATTTCTTTAGTTAAAATTTTTTCCATTAAATTCAATAGGTCCTTGGTATTTGCAACCCGGCTGCCGGATACTTCTTTAAGAAAATTTAAAAATACTGTTTTACCTGTGATCTCTTCCAATTCACATAATATTAAAGATCCTTTTTCATATAAAACCGAATATGCATCCGGGGCACTTCTTTCGATCCCCCAGACAGGAGGTAAATTGCGTGTCCTATTTTTATACTCTGCGATCTGTTTTTCAAATTCTTCCAATCCTTTTCTTTCACGTATATAAAGAAGCATACTATATTCAGCAAAAGCTTCATTAAGCCAATCTTCCCACGTAGTTGTAACGGCATTATTCCACCAGAAATGAGCTATCTCGTGAGCGATTCCTTTTGCTGTATTTAGATTGAAATTTTTGGTTCTCATGCAGACAAAATTTTTGCGGGAATATCCTCCCTGTTGAAAAGGTGCGATGACAAACCTCAAATATGTACTATCCATCTTGCCGAAAGATTTTTGAAACAGGTTCATGACATACTTACATTCTGTAAGAATGGAGTCTCCGTCTGAGTCTGAAAAATCACCGCCGTTGTAGTTGGTATGAATGAGGACGTTGTCTTCTTTTAATACTTTTGATTTTAGGTTTTTAGATGCAATAATAACATTATCAAACCCTGTCCATGGCTGAATCATTTCCCAGTAATCATTTTTCTTCGATATAAATCCGGAGCCGGTTATAGAATAACTATCATCAATATGAATCTTCAAGTTTGATGTAAAGCTCCCGCTATTGGGATTAACAGGAAACCATGCGCAATAAAAATTAAGCTCTATCCAATTATCGGTAAAAGAGTTTGCCCAGCCTTTCAGCTCA
>CAYSGP010000340.1:0-5499 GCA_964430095.1 uncultured Ignavibacteriaceae bacterium | reverse complement strand
CTCCAACATTCCATTATTCCAATCATTGCATAATACGTACAATTAATACTTGATTCTTCTTTCCTGGTCTCTTTCAAAATCCCGTTTAGCGATAGTTTCTCTTTTATCATATGCCTTCTTGCCTTTTGCGAGTGCAAGTTCAACTTTTACTCTTCCGTTCTTGAAATATAATCTTAAAGGAATTAGTGTCAGCCCTTTTTCTTTTACTTTGCCGATAAACCTTCTGATTTCGTTCCGGTTAAGTAGAAGCTTTCTGTCTCTTAAAGGATCGTGATTATTAATATTCCCTTGTTCATAAGCATTAATATGCGCTCCTATAAGCCACATTTCTCCGTTTTTCAGCGAGGCATAGCTGTCGATTAGGTTAGCTTTCCCGAGTCTTAATGATTTCACTTCTGTTCCTTTTAATACGATTCCTGCCTCATAAACGCCAATAATGGAATATTCATGCCTTGCTTTCCGGTTTGTAGTAATATTCTTTTCAATATCCTTTTGAGGATGATCCTTATTTTCCTTGAGCATAGATCTTAAAAGATTAAAACGAAAATTATTTTTATTAGCAAATAAATGCAAGAAAAGTAAAAATAAACTTTTTCTATTTGTCCTTTGAAGCAGGTTTATTTAATTTCCACCGGGTTGTGACCGGCTGGGTAAAAAAAAAATTATTATTTTCCAAAATTCTTGACATTCTTGTCTCATAAAAATATATTTATAGCATGAAATATTGGTTTACTAGGTTTTTGACGCTTTTTGCTTTTATTTCAATCGCTTTCGCCGGTGCTTACCTCGAAGACTTCCAGGCAAGCACTGAAGGGGAAAATGTAAAGCTATGGTGGAAAACAGCCGAGGAAAAAAATGTAAGCCATTTCATTGTCCAGAGGAACACCGCGCAGAACGTTTTTACAAATATCGCCACAATACTTCCAAAAGGCAGCAACTCCTATTACTCATATATTGATGAAGCAGCATATAAAACAAGCGATGTAGTTTTTACTTACCGTTTGTTAATAGTTGATAATAACGGATCAACTTCTTATTCCGGCGAAGTTCATGTATCTCCGACTCTTTCAGTGCCTACAAGGACATGGGGCAGCATAAAAGCCATGTTCAGATAATTATTTCAATTCTTTTTATTTATTCTCAAAATAATTTTATAAGTAACAGTTTTATTACTGCGGTAAGCTTTTTATTTAAACTTCCTTGTTTGTACTTTGCACCTTCCGATTTATATATTTTTTTCAATGCTTAATTCCAAAACTAAAATTTATCTGGCTTCGAAATCTCCCAGAAGAAAAAAGCTTCTGAAACAGATTAACCTAAAATTCAAAGTCTTTGATGTTCATTATACGGAGAGATTTAAGAAAAATGAAAAACCTTATGAGACAGTGAAAAGATTATCGCGGGAGAAAATGGAAAAGGCCCGAAGCCAGATTAAAAACGGAATAATAATAACTGCAGATACTATAGTTGTAATTAATCATCATATTCTCGGAAAACCTCGGAATGAAAAAGACGCATTTAGGATTCTGAAAATATTAAGCGGTAAAACTCATTATGTTTATACCGGTTACACTATTTTTAATTCTAAAAATCAAAAGAATATTACCTCTTATGAAAAAACAGCTGTTACTTTCAGGAAATTGGATAACAATGAAATCCGGTCTTACATTTCGTCAGGGAGCCCGATGGATAAAGCCGGTGCATATGGAATCCAGGATGATTTCGGCGCTGTGTTCATAAAGAAAATTAATGGATGCTATTATAATGTAGTCGGGCTTCCGTTGCCTAAAGTATATAAATCATTGCAGAGAATAATTGAGTGTTAGAAAAGCTTAAAAGAAAAATACTGCTGGTTGCCGGGATTGCAGGACTCGTTTACCTTGCGTTTATTATATATGCAGATTTCGGGCTGGTGGTTAATGCATTCAGCCGGTTCAATTGGATATTTATTCCAATCCCTTTCGCCCTCGCACTAATGAATTATTTATTCCGCTTCTTCAAATGGGATTATTACCTGAAGATCTTAAAAATTAAAATTAAAAAAACAGATTCCCTCTCAATTTTTGCATCCGGATTGATTATGTCGGTGACCCCCGGTAAAATGGGTGAGTTTTTAAAAGCCTACCTGCTGAAGCAGATTACAGGTGAACCGGTAAGCAAAACGGCTCCGATTATTTTTGCAGAGCGTATTACCGATTTTATTTCATTGATTATAATAGCACTGGCCGGTGCTTACATTTTTAATTACGGGAGAATAATTGTAATTCTGTCGGGTATATTTTTTCTTACCGTTCTAATTGTTTTAACCAACAGAAATCTCGCATTGCCTTTGATTTCACTTCTTGAAAAAAATAAATTCCTGGCTAAACATTTGGCAAGCATTCATAATGCTTACGAAAGTTCCTATCAAATGCTGAAAATTATCCCGCTGATTTATATGACCTTTTTAAGCACAATTGCCTGGTTCTTTGAATGCTTTGCTTATTATTTGATTCTAATTAATTTCGGATTAAATGCTGGATTAATGTGGTCTTCTTTCAGCTATGCTTTTTCAACTATAGTAGGAGCAATTACAATGCTTCCAGGCGGTTTAGGGGTAACCGAAGGCTCCCTTACTTTTCTGCTTATTAAACAAGGATGCCCGAATGAAATTGCGGTTGCCTCAACATTCATTGCCAGAGTAGTTACTCTCTGGTTTGCGCTTGTTGTGGGGATAATCAGCGTATCAATCTATCAAAACAGATTCGGTAAAATAACAGCTCCACTAAAACTGGAGAACAATATTTAATTATTGAAGGAGCAGGTATGGCAAAATTTAAAAAGATTAATATTCCCGGCGGTGAAAAAATTATTATCAGAGAAGGAAAATTGGATGTACCGGATAATCCTATTATCCCTTTTATTGAGGGAGACGGAACAGGGCCCGACATCTGGAATGCATCTAAGCTGGTCTTTGATTCGGCAGTAGAAAAAACATTTAAAGGGAAAAAGAAAATTGCCTGGATGGAAATATTTGCCGGTGAAAAAGCTTTATCAGTTTACGGGAAAAATAAATGGCTTCCCGATGAAACTGTGGAAGCAATAAAGGAATTTGCCTTGGCAATCAAAGGACCTCTCACTACGCCTATCGGCGGAGGAATCAGAAGCTTAAATGTTGCACTCCGCCAGATTCTGGATTTGTTTGCCTGCGTAAGGCCTGTTAAATATTATCCGGGTGTTCCCAGTCCCGTTAAAGCGCCGCAAAAGCTTAACCTGGTAATCTTCAGGGAAAATACGGAGGATGTATATTCGGGGATTGAATTTAAATCCGGCACAAAGGAATCGGATGATCTAATCAATTACATAAATAAAAAATTTGGCAAGAATATAAGAAAACCTTCCGGCATTGGGATAAAGCCGATGAGTGAATTCGGTTCTGCCCGTCTGGTAAAAAAAGCAATTGAATATGCAAGAGACAACAAAAGAAAAAGCGTCACTCTTGTTCATAAAGGAAATATCATGAAATTTACGGAAGGCTCATTTAAAGAATGGGGATATAAAGTCGCCGCATCTGAATTTTCAGATATTACTGTAAGTGAAGATCAGCTTTTTTCAAAATATGAAGGAAAAATTCCTGAAGGAAAAATTTTAATTAAAGATAGGATTGCAGACAGCATCTTCCAGCAGATTTTGCTGAGACCTGATGAATATGATATTTTAGCTACTCCGAATTTAAATGGCGATTATCTTTCAGATGCAGCTGCCGCTCAGGTGGGAGGATTGGGAATTGCTCCCGGCGCAAACATAAGCTATAATCATGCGATTTTTGAAGCTACTCACGGGACAGCTCCGAAATACGCCGGGCTGGATAAAGTAAATCCCGGTTCGGTTATTCTTTCAGGGGTTATGATGTTTGAATTTCTCGGCTGGAAGAAAGTGGCTGCATTAATTGAAAAAGCGCTCGGCAGAACAATAAAATCAAAAATAGTTACTTACGATTTTGCCCGTTTAATGAAAGGCTCGAAAGAAGTCAAAACTTCCGAATTTGCAGCGGAAATAGTAAAAAATATGTGATTGATAAAAGCACAAATTGTTATTTTAATCAACTAATTCATTTCTTATTTGATTATTTTATCAATTAAGAGTTTATTGAAAATGAATTTACAATTACATCTGCTTATCTTGATTTTCAAGAGGGTGGTTGTTATTTTTTAAAACTTTTTATTCTTTAGAAAGGAGATTAATTATGTCTAAAGAAAACGGTTATGGAAAAGGCTTGTTAATGGGATTTTTAGCCGGCGGTGCGGTCGGTGCTATTATAGCTTTGCTGTATGCACCGAAAAGCGGCAAAGAACTTAGAAATGATATCAGATCAAAGGCTGATGAATATCTTGATGAGGCAGAAAAATATTTGGAGGAAGCACGCGATAGGGCAAAAATGATGATAAATGAAGGTAAAAAGAAATCGGAAAAGCTCGTCAGCGATGCAAGAATCAAATCCGATGAATTGCTGAAAGATGCCGAGAAAATCTTTACAGATGCTAAATCGAAAGTAGGGCAGGCTATTTCTTCCGGCAAGCAGACTTTGGAAAGCGAAAAAAATAATCTGAAAAACGCTTTTAAAGCCGGTGTCGAAGCTTATAAGGAAACAAAACAATCATAATAACTAAATTGTAGAGCAAAATGTCTGTTCTGGATATTTTTCTGATAATTCTAATAGTCTCGGCTTCTGCATTGTGTATTGCCTTAATTTTTTATATAAAGAAGATTGCTAATTCGTTTCATAGCGCGGAGGTCGATCTGAAAGAGGTATCGATACAAATTAAGCCTTTAATTGCCTCCGCTACTAATTTAAGTGAAAAGCTTAACCATCTGTCAGAGGAAGTTGGTAACCAGCTTGAAACAGCCAGAGAAATTGTGAACGATGTGAAAAGCAGGATAGAAACAATTTTGGAACTGGAAGCAAAAGTAAGGAGAGGCTTCGAAGAACCGGTAATGGATGCGGTAAAAAACTTCTCCGCGGTTGTCAACGGGGTTAAAGCTTTTTGGAATACCTACAGAAGAAATTAATAAACAAATCTGCTCTGTCTTTTTTTTATTTTTTTTTGATTTAAAAAAGACAAAGTGGGGTATTGTGTGATAATTTTCTGCATGAGTGCAGGCTTACCTTAAAATTTAGGAGGAATTTGCTTGAAAGAATATAATCCTGAGAATATACGAAACATCTCTTTTATCGGACACGGAGGAAGCGGAAAAACTTCTTTATCTGAGATCTTACTTTTTACCGCCGGGGAAATAAATAGAATCGGCAGTATCCTGGAAGGGAACACGGTATCGGATTACGCTCATAACGAAATTGAAAAACAAATTTCTATTTCAGCTTCTTTACTGCATTTGGAGTGGAATGAAGTTAAATTAAATTTTCTTGATACGCCCGGATATACCGATTTTATAGGAGAAGTGAAAGGTTCGCTTCGGGTAAGTGATACGGCTGTATTGCTTCTTAAATCAGCTGAAGGG
>CAYSGP010000339.1:0-4491 GCA_964430095.1 uncultured Ignavibacteriaceae bacterium | reverse complement strand
CTGAAGAAAGATAAAGATCCGGTATAACAGAGGTCCTGACTGCCATAGGTCCCGATGGATTTGATTCCGGAGGTTCCGTTATCGAGAAAAACTGATCGGCAGCATCAACCGTGTCGCCGGATCCGGGCGCGTAAATAAGCCATTTCGCACCATAAGCTTCCCCTTCCAAAGGAGTAACGGAAGTATGAATATAGTTGGTTTCTATAACTGCATTAGAAATTGCAGCCCTCTTCGGAATAATAGTTTCGGCATAGACTGATTTACCTTCCACATTTCCGAATAATTCATAAACATCTCCCGGTTGAACTTCCAGGGAATCGGACGGCAAATAAAGTCCTGCAGAATGATAATGCAGCGGGATTATTTTTACATAATTTATTCTGAGGTATGAAAGTGCATTTGAAATTTGTGCTTTATTTATATCGTAAGGTTCACCGATAGGCAGTGTCCTTGTAAAAGTCACCCCGGAGAATATTGATCCTGCGGTTATTTCGGAAGACACAACAATTTTTTCTTTGTATTCAATTTTTGTTTCTACGACATCAACATTTTCGCATCCGGATAAAAAATAAAAAAGAATTGCCAAAAAAATTAATCGGACAGGTTTCATTTAAAATTTTACCTCAATTCCGAAAGAGGGGATAAACGGAAATAAAGTAATTTGATTCAGCACAACATCTCCGGAACTTCCGGGATCTCCGGAATAACTAGTATAATAAGAGAATGGGTTCTGCCTGTTATACAGGTTGTAGATATTCAGAAAAGCTTTAAAGGGTAAATTCAGAAATTCAAATTTATATGAAACACTAAGATCAAGCTTATGGAAAGCCGGGAGACGGTATTCATTTCTTCCGGTATAATCGATGCGTATTGACGATTGATTATTCAGCCCGATATCCGGAAAACGGTATTCTCCGGTTGGAACTGTAAATCCTTGTCCGGTTGCATAAGTCCAGGATGCTCCCAAACTCAACTGTTCAGTTACGTTATAAGCGAGAACAATTGAAACATCATGCCTCCTGTCGTAGCGCGGGTAAAAAACTTTTCCGGCATTCAGATCCTCAAATTTTCTCTTAGTCCAGGAAAGAGTATAACCTATCCATCCGCTGAAATTACCTGCACGTTTATTCAGGAAAAACTCCACACCATAAGCTTCACCATCACCGGAAGTAAGGAATTCGTCAACTGAAGCTCCGGGATGCAGAACTGGAGCACTTGTAAATTCGTAAAGATTTTTCATTTCCTTATAATAACCTTCTAAGGTAAGCTGATATTTTTTTTCATTAAAATATGAGTCAAACCCGAAAACATACTGTACAGCTTTTGAAGGGGCTACCTCCTCGGAAGAGGGGTACCAGAGATCAGTCGGAAGCGAAATATCATTTCTGATTATGAGGTGGAGAAATTGATGAGCTATGGCATAAGCGGCATTTAATTTAAAGTCATCGGTAAAAGAATAAGAAGCGGAAATTCTCGGTTCAAAGCTGAAGTATTTCTTGGATTTAAAGTAATACAGCCTTCCTCCGAGGTTTGCCTGAAGCCGGGGTAAAACCCGCCAGCCGTCTTCAAGATAGAATGCAGCTTCAGTCGAGGCGATTCCCTGCTCTGAATTTAAAGCTCTTTCAAGATCTTCATTATAAAAACTGCTATAAATTAAGTTATAATTATGAAATGCCATCTCGGCTCCGCTTTTAACTGTATGGGCTTCGCTGAAATGTATTTCAGCATTAATCTTTATAATTAAGTCTCTCAGAATTGAAGAAGAAAAATAGCTTGGCGCTTGAGCATTGCCGGTTTTATCATTTAATATAGAACGGAATCTGTAATCTACATAGCTTAAGGAGTTATTCAGGAAAACGGATTTGGAGTTAATTTTCAGCCAGCTTAGGCTGAAAGAGTTATTCTGCCAGTCTATGCCGTAATCGGATATATCTGAGGAAGAAGGACTGTAAAGATTATCCCGGCTGAGAGTTCCTTCAATCCATAAGATGTCGCCGGGGCTGACATTATAAGCCACCTTAGCATTCAGATCATGATAATTATACCTTGGTATAATGCTGTTTGGGAAAAAATTGTTTTGAATCAGATCATAATACATCTTCTGACCTGAAAACATATAGGTGGACTTTTCACCGAGCGGACCTTCTAGTACAAAGCGGGAGCTTAAAGTACCCAGGCCCAGCATTCCTTTATTTTTTTCCTTTGTACCGGATCGGAGCCTGATATCCAGCACGCTCGAAAGTTTTCCCCCGTATTCGGCCGGGAATGCGCCTTTAATTAATTTAACATTTTGGACAGCATCGGAATTGAAGCTGCTCGAGAAATTTCCAAGATGTGCAGGACTGTAGAAGATTACGCCGTCTACAAGAGTTAAATTTTGATCCGGTGAACCTCCTCTGACATACAACCCTGAAGACATTTCATTAGCTGTCTGAACGCCGGGCAGAAGCTGGAGCGCTTTAAATATTGCCGCCTCGCCGCTCAAAGATGGAAGCTTTGTCAACAATTCAGGCGGAATATTGATTGTACTTATTTCTGCTTCTTTATTTTTTTCCCCGGTAATATAAATTTCTTCAAGATTGATATTTTCAGGAATCATTTCAAAATTATATTGAACAGATTTACCTGTGTCAGCTATCTCAACCTCTCTGATTAATGGTTTATACCCGATATATCTCGCAATTAAAAAATACTTACCGACCGGGACCCCGGGAACAACATAGATGCCGTAGCTGTTTGTAACCGTGCCGGCAAATGAAGGATACGAAGTACTTATGCTGTCCTTGTAAAGAAGAATGTTTGTTCCGTATAATGCTTCACCGGTTACACCGTCCGTTACAAATCCGGAAATTTTCGCCTGGTTCTTCTGGGAATGAATCTGAATTGAAAATGCGAATAGAGCAATAGTAACGATATAAATAGTTTTTTTTAGCATAACAGAAAAGCTGTACATGATAATTCAGAAACCCCTATTTAATTACTATTAATTTACAGCTTTTAGTTAAATTATCATATACAAGCCTGCCGCTGGTATTATCGAATGAAATCATGTAGAGATAAATGCCGCTTGCCAAGCCTGCCGAGTTAAATTCCACCTGATGATTCCCTGCTTCCTTGCTTTCATTCACTAAAATTTTTACAACGCTTCCCAATATATCATAGATAACCAGCTTCACAAATGCAGGTTCAGGCAGTTCATATTTAATAATTGTCGATGAGTTAAAAGGATTGGGATAATTCTGATAAAGCACATATTGTCCTGGTTCTTTTTTTCTTATAGGAGCGGAAATTTTCTCATTGGTAATGCTGTCTACTAATGAATAATAAATTAATTCTGCGGTTTGTGCATTTCTGCGGAGTTCGGTAATGCTGCTTAGGTTATCAACGGCGAAACCACCCACTAAAGCAATAACTGCTTCGACGGTATCATTAAGCTTCATATTAAAAGGACCGGTAATAATTTGCATCCTTCTGTCTGAAGGCCTATGGTAATTACCGTCAATTTTGCCGATGCCCGAAACAGGATCACCAGGCAGAAGATAAGTGCCGTATGCTGATTTTTCGGCAATAGTATCCGGGAAGGGGGTTCCATCCCATTTCAATCCATTCATTAAATAATATTCCTGGAGCGCCGCATCTCCCCAATCAGGATCGTCCAAATCAACTCCAGGCGACCAACCGGGTAAATAATACGAAAATGAACTCATAGGTTTTGGAGTGAAAGATTTAAATCCTTTCCTCCACCTGAAATCGATAACTGCACTGTCCGAAAAGTTATCTGTTTTATAAGCCGGTCCCTGAAGAATTGTATAACCTGCCGATAGATATTTCAGACCAAGGTGAGGATCCAAATTATAAGGACCCTGATATAGGGCATCATATGCATAACCTAGGTTAAGAATAGTATCGCAGCCGACAAAATCGTCGGACGCACTATAGATATCGGGATCGACCCATTGAGCAATATACATTCTCTCGATAAATGAGCTGGTGACTGATGAAGGCAGACCTTTATAAATCAATTTTACTCTTTTGAATGCAATATTGCCTGCTGTTCCGGGATAATTATGGGCAAAATAAGTTTCCTGTGTTTCGATGCCGGTTGGCGGTACAGCATAAAGAGTTGCTGAACTGTCATCATTATAAGATATCCAGATTGTCTGCAGAGCAGAAGGTACACCGGGAATATCAATTTCAGGATCATACTCATTATTTTTATCTGCATCAAGATAAGGCGCACCCTTATTTCCCGGCCATTCCTTCCAATCCTTTTCATACTGGTTAAATATTTTTTGCCTCATGGAATCATCGACATTAGTTGGATCAACAAGAAAAAAGCCTGCAGCATCATTTGTAAGATCGGCAGTCATATAATCCCTTCTTACCCTGAACAACCTGGAGAGAGGTGAATTCCCGCTTCCATAATCTGTACCGTTTACCCGGATTATTCTATTATTCCCATCGTATACTTTTCCTCCCC
Source organism: uncultured Ignavibacteriaceae bacterium (assembly GCA_964430095.1). GTDB lineage: Bacteria > Bacteroidota > Ignavibacteria > Ignavibacteriales > Ignavibacteriaceae > DATKLQ01. The sequence goes on along the minus strand of CAYSGP010000339.1, from coordinate 11 downwards.
AAAGAATGCCT
>CAYSGP010000338.1:0-8012 GCA_964430095.1 uncultured Ignavibacteriaceae bacterium | reverse complement strand
TGAAAAGGAATGCCTTCAGTTTATAAATAATATAAATTCTTCTGATCCCTCTCTAAAACTAAAATTAGAAGATATTTTATATGTGCAGAAAGGATGCGTGTTCGGAGATAAGACCGTTAAAGATCCGACTGCTTCTTTAGGCGATTATATAATTCACGGATATGAAAAACATTCCATTGCCGGTTTATATAATGTAATCGGCGTAAAGTATACAACGGCAGCATATGTAGCTGAAGAAGTTTTGAAAAAAATAAATCCCTCAATAAAACGCAAAAAAATTATGGATCAGCCTAAGCTGTCCGGAGGCAAAATAGAAAAATTTTCGGAATTTAGGAGAGATGCACATAGCAGATTCAATGGAAAGGCTGCCCCTGAAGATATTGACTGGCTGTTGAACAATTACGGTTCTGAAGCCGAAATTATCTTCAGAATGGATAACGGTATAAAAGGGAAAAAAGATATTCTGAGTTCTTTAGCTCTGTATTCTGTAAAAGAAGAAATGGCTTATTCTCTGCCGGATGTTGTTCTCAGGAGAATTGGAATCGGATCTGCAGAAAAGCCGGACGATTCGATCATCAATTTAATTGCAGATGTTATGGCGGAAGAATTAAATTGGAATAGTGAAAAGAAAGAAAAAGAAATAAATAATTTAAAGAATCATTATCCGGCATTCATTTCCGGTTATGCCGGAGAAAAGATAACCAACTGAATTCAGTTATGAAAATATTGTTAATGGCTCCTCACCCGTTTTTTCAAGAACGGGGAACGCCGATAGATGTATTACTGGTGCTCCGCGTACTTTCAGAGAGAAAAAATACAAGCGTGGATCTTCTTGTTTATAATGAAGGAATCGATATTAAACTTCCGAATATCAGTATTTACAGGATACCTAATCTCAGAGTGCTGAAAAAAGTCCGCCCGGGTTTTTCATTAAAGAAAGTTTTTTGCGATTTGTTCATGTTCGCCAAAGCGTGGATGCTTATCAGAAAAAATAAATACGAAATTATTCATGCTGGCGAAGAAAGCGTATTTATAGCAATGCTGTTTAAATTTCTTTATAAAATACCCTATATATACGATCTAGATTCTTCTATTGCACAGCAGCTTATTGAGAAAAGACCGTTTTTAAAAGTTTTCTCGCCTCTTTTCAACTGGCTTGAAGCGAAAGCCATTCAGGGCAGTGCAGCCAACTTGCCTGTCTGTAATGCACTTGCTGACTTGTGCATCAGGAAAGGATCGAGAAAGACAGTTACTATTCATGATATTTCTCAGCTAAAAAATCCGGGTGCGGCAAGCAAAGGTATTTTAAAAAAAGAATTAAATATCAAAAACTGCATTCTTTTGTATGTAGGAAATCTTGAACCTTATCAGGGCATAGATCTTTTATTGGAAAGTTTTAAAATAGCATCCGAAAAGACCGACAAAATAGATTTAGTTATTATTGGCGGATTGGAAGAAGATATTCAATTTTACAAGCAGAAAGCATCTAATCTGAATATCGGGCATAGAACTCATTTTATTGGTCCAAAGCCTTTCGATAAACTTGATGAATATCTTGCAGAAGCCGATCTGATTGCTTGCCCTAGGATAAGAGGCGTTAATACTCCTATGAAAATATTTCCTTATTTGCATTCCGGCAGGGCTGTTATTGCTACGGATCTATACACACATAACCAGATACTGTCGAAAAACGAAGCATATCTGGCGCGGCCTGATCCAGAAGGTTTTGCTGAAGGAATTGTTAAACTTGTTGAAGATGAAAAACTTAGAAATCGGCTTGGCAAGAATGGACAAATTTTTGTTGAAAAAAATCATACCTATCCTGCTCATCAGCAAAGATTGAATGGAGTTTATGATTGGATTGAAGAGAATTCTGGGCAGAAAATCAAACAAATTTATTAAAATAACTAAAAGGTAATAAATCAAATGAATATCCTTGTTACAGGCGGAACCGGCTTTACCGGCAGTGCTCTGGTTAGAAGATTATTATCCCTCGGGCACAAAGTTAAAACTATTGATTATCAAAAAGGGATAGTTTATGATCAGCTTCAAAAGGAAGGTGCTGAAATAGTCATTGGAAGCATCACAGACAAAGAGCTTGTCGATAAAACTACTGAGGGGATGGACTTTGTTTTTCATATTGCGGCAGCTTTCAGGGAATTAGATGTCCCGAATGACCATTATTATAATGTTAATGTAAACGGCACCCGCTATGTATTGGAAGCAGCAGTGAAGCATACTGTAAAAAAGGTCGTGTATTGCAGTACTCAAGGGGTTCATGGAAATATTTTCAATCCTCCTGGGAATGAAAATTCTCCTATTGCTCCCGAAGATTATTACCAGCAGACTAAGTATGAAGGGGAAGTGGTTGCTCATGAATTTATTAAAAATGGATTGAAAGCTACAATAATCCGGCCTACAGCTATATACGGCCCGGGAGACCCCGAAAGATTTTTTATGATCTATAAAAGGGCAAAGAAAGGATATTTCCCGATGTTTGGTAAAGGGGAAACTTTTTATCACCCGGTATACATTGACAATCTTATCGATGCTTTTATCTTAAGTATGGATCTAAATAAAGGAAACGGAGAGACATATATTATAGCTGATGCTGAGTACTATCCAATAAAAGAATTAGTTAAAAGAGTCGGCAAAGCCATGGATATTGATGTTAAAATAAAATACTACCCTATCATGCCCCTAATAGTTGCCGGACATGTGGTGGAAAAAGTATGTAAACCTTTTGGCATAGCACCCCCTATTTTTCCCCGGAGAGTCGATTGGTACAGGCAGGTAAGAGCTTTCAGAATTGATAAAGCAAAAAAAGAACTCGGCTATGAACCTAAAATAGGTATAGATGAAGGATTAAAAAGAACCGCTGAATGGTATAAAAAAGAAGGCTATTTATAATGTTTCAGGCGCAAAAAATGAAGCAGGATAAAAGTCTCGATTCCGTAACTTCAGGCGGCTCGGTAATTTCACGTTATCAGGATGTTATGGTTGGCAGCAGGTCTATGCTTAAAACCATATATTTTGAAATATGCATGTGGATATCAAAAGTCCCGGGTGCAATAGGATTGGTTCTCAGGAAAATATTGTGGCCTAGGCTTTTCGGGCAATGCGGCAATGGTGTTTTTTTTGGAGAAAATATTATACTTAGGCATCCTAACAGGATTTATCTCGGAAATAAAGTTGTAATAAGCGATGGATGCATATTGGATGCCCGGAATCCGGCATTGGAGAAGGTTATTGAATTGAATGATGAGGTGATTTTATCTAACAATGTTATGATTTCATGTAAAGGTGGTTCGATCAGCGTAGGTTCTCATACCGGTTTAGGAGCCCAGACTGTGATTCAATCAGTAGCTAATAGCCCTGTTGAAATAGGAAGCGAAGTCTTTATCGGTCCCAAATGTTATATAACAGGAGGAGGGAATTATAATACCGACAGGTTGGATATTCCTATCTGGAAACAAGGATTGAAAGAAATGGGAACTACAAAAATCGGCGATGATATCTGGTTTGGCGCTAATGTAACTGTTCTTGGCGGAACATCGATCGGTTCACACAGCATAGTTGCTGCCGGTGCCGTCGTAACAAAATCCCTCGATGAAAAATCTATCAGCGCAGGAATTCCTGCTAAAATTCTAAAATACAGGTCTTGATTGTGAATAAAAAAAATCTGTTTCTGATTATAAAGATAATAATCGGTGTAGGACTTTTTGCGCTCTTATTATTATGGAATGATAACCTTAATAAACTTGGGCAAATATTTTCCACAATCAAGTGGGAATATATTGTGGCTCTTATGGTACTGGGAATTATTACAAATCTTGTAACAAGCTTAAGATGGGAATTATTTCTTAAGGAAAGAGGGATTAATATTCCCCATATCAGGCTGTTTAATTTAGTCATCATAGGAAAATTCTTCAATAATTTTATGCCTAGTATGATTGGCGGAGATCTAACACGAATTTATCTGCTTGGAAAACAAATCGATTCCCAATCAAAGTCTGCAGCCTCCGTATTTCTTGAACGGTTTACCGGCCTGATGGCAATGATTTTAATGGGACTAATTTTCTCGCTGTTTAATATTAAAATACTTACCGAGCCCCTTATCGGGATATCAATTTCGGTAATGATCCTGGGATGTATTTTATTTTTTATCCTCGTTTTTAATCAATCTCTGGTTGATAGAATCGGAGAGAAGCTTCAGTTTATTCTTTATATGGATAAGTTGATGCAAATATTTAAAAAATTATTGGCCGATATCGGTTTCTTTAAAGATAAATACCGGATGTTTGCCTATGCATTAGGGTATTCATTTTTGTTTGATATGCTGACAGCTGTCGCGAATTTTATCTGCTGCTATGCTATAGGATTTCATCCGTCGTTCCTCGATATAGCAGTTATTACTCCTATTATACTTTTAGTGGTTATGATCCCGGTATCGCCGAATAATATTGGATGGTGGGAATGGACTTTCGGGGTTTTGCTTGTTAACGCCGGAGCCGGGGTAGCTCAAGGAGTGGCAGTTGCCCTGATCTTAAGAGGGACTTCCCTTATCTTTTCCTTGTACGGCGGTCTGCTTTTTTTATTTGAAAAGCCGAAACAGAGCAAAACGGCACGGCTTACAAATATCTGATACTTTTAGGTTAATGATACTAACAGTTTTCTCTCACAGGCGGATTTACTCTTTTTCTTTAATTTAAATGAATACCTTTCTTCCGTTTAATAATATTTATATCTATAGGAGAATATAATAATGTGCGGTATTGCCGGTATTTTATCATCTGATATTGCTCAGAGAGAAAAAATAAATAAGATAAATTCATCATTGCGTCATCGCGGTCCTGATAACGAAGGTCTCTACAATGATGATAACGTAGCAATAGGTCAAAGAAGATTAAGCATAAATGATCTTGTTACCGGGAACCAGCCGATTTCAAATGAAGATGAGACACTGCAGCTTGTATGCAACGGAGAAATTTATAACAGCCCTGAGCTGAGGCAATGCCTGCTGGAAAAGGGGCATAAATTCAAAACAACTTCGGATGTTGAAGTAATTCTTCATTTGTATGAGGATTACGGGAAAGACAGCGTCAAGTACCTCAGGGGAATGTTTGCCTTTGCTCTTTGGGATTCAAAAGAAAAAGCTTTGTTCATAGCACGCGACCACATGGGTCAAAAGCCCATCTTCTTTTATAAAAAAGATGGATTGTTTCTCTTTGCTTCAGAAGTTAAAGGCATTCTTGCCTCAGGGCTGGTATCTCCCGAATTGGATGTAAACGGGCTGTGGCACTATATTTCACTCAGATATATACCTGATCAATATACACTTTTTAAAGATATTCATAAGCTTCCCGCTGCTTCATGGCTCTATTGTAAAAACGGAGATATTCAAATTGAGAAATATTGGGAGCTGAAATTCAATGATAAACTTCCAAACGATGAGAAGAGGATTGAGGATGAGCTTGATACGCTTCTGCTCGATACCGTAAAACTCCATCTTCTCAGCGATGTTCCATTGGGCACTTTCCTTAGCGGGGGAATTGATTCCAGCACGATTACTGCGATGGTTGCAAAAATAACCGGGCAGCCGTTCCCCACTTTTTCAATAGGCGTAAAAGAAAATAGTTTCAACGAGCTTCCTTATGCCCAGATGGTTGTGGATAAATACAAGCTGGACGGAAATCAAAGAGTTGTGCATGCCAATTTAATCGATTTAATACCTGAAATGATTTATCATATGGATGAGCCCTCTGATCCATTCGGAGTCGGTGTTTATCTTGTTTCGCAGCTTGCCAGTGAAAAAGTTAAAGTTGTTTTAGGAGGAGACGGCGGCGATGAAAATTTTGCCGGTTACGACAGGTATGCAGGGAACAAGATAGTTGATTATTACTGCATGATTCCCAAACCGTTGAGAGATGCGCTTATAAAACCTCTGCTGAATAATATTCCCGAGTCATTCGGGTATAAAAGCCTGGCTCAAAAAATAGCATGGGTAGATTCGATGTCTAAATATCAGGACGGGGAGAGATATGCGGAAAGCATGAGCTTTCTTAGATTTACAGATGAAGCCAAACAGCAGCTCTTTAATCCGGAATGGAAAAATAAAGTTTCTGATTCTGATTCCATGTTGAAAATTCTTAAATTTTTTGATTCTCCCAATGCAAAAGAACTAGTGGATAAAATGCTTTACACCGACTTGATGACGCGGATGCCCGATCATCTTTTGGTTATTGCAGATAGGATGTCAATGGCACATTCCCTGGAAGGACGCTCTCCATTGATTGATTATAAGCTTGTGGAGTTTGCAGCCTCAATTCCGGGCGAAATTAAATTGAAAGGGAAAAACCTTAAACATATTTTAAGAAAAGTTGCACAGAGATATCTTCCCAAGGAATTAATATACAGGGAAAAGCAGGGATTCGGTTTCCCGATTGGAATCTGGATGAGAACAGATTTGAAAAACTTTTTGATAAACCTGTTCAATAATTCGAAATTTATAGGGCTGGGAATTTTTAATAAAAATTATATCGATAAACTTTTAAATGAACATCTCTCGGGAAAGAGAGATCATAATTACCGTTTATGGATACTTCTCAACCTGGAAATCTGGTATAAAATATATTTTGAGAGCTGTTCGGTGGAAGATACCAAAGATTATATAAAATCTTTAATGTAATATTTCTGTTTCTTAAAAATATTTGAGGAATCTGTCATGAGAATTGGAATAATGCTGCGGAACCTGAATGAAAAAGGCGGCATACAGGGTTACACGATTAATTTACTTGAAAGCATGCTGCAAATGGCTGAGCATGACCTTGAGTTTATTCTGATATATTCCGATCCTCAGTATCTGGGGACATTCTCCCGTTTTAAAAATGTGAAGGAAATTGCAGCCAAGGCTTCCAATAAAATTTTATGGGATCAAATTACGGTTCCAAGGATAATACGCGAAGAAAAAATTGACATGATCTATAATCCTAAATTATCAATACCGCTGTTTACAAAAGCAAAAAAAATATTAATGATCCACGGGGCCGAGCAGTATGCCGTAAAATCCGCTTTTAAATGGTACGACAGGATTTATGTCCGTATAGCAATGCCTTTGTACAGTTTTTTTGCAAACAGAATCTTAACTAACACTCAAATGGGTGTGGATGATCTGTCCAGGTACCTTCATATCAGGAAAGATAAATTCGCAGGAGTCCATGAAGGTGTCCATAAGCGATTTAAAATAATTGATGATACTGAAAAGAAAAGGGTAAAAGAAAAATACGATCTTCCTGAAAAATTTATTCTATATGTAGGTGGATTGACTCCGCTGAAAAACTTCAGAAGATTGGCCCTGGCTTTCGATACGATTGCCGAAAAAAATCATTATCATCTCGTTGTTACAGGATTTAAAAGATTTAAATTCCAGCAGGATTTGGATACGGTGGAAAGTCTTTCCAGCAAAAACAAAATTAAATTCTGCGGTTTTGTACCTGACGAAGACCTTCCAGGGTTTTATAATCTTGCGGAAATGTTTGTTTTCCCATCATTGTATGAAGGTTTCGGCCTGCCGGTTCTTGAAGCAATGGCCTGCGGTTGTCCAATTATTACATCGGAAACAGGCTGTACAAAAGAAGTAACAGGGGATGCAGCAATTTTGATTGATCCTTATGATATTCACGATATAGCTGAAAAAATTGAGCTGCTTGCAGTCGATAAGAAATTAAAAAATGATCTGATCGCGAAAGGATTTGAGAGAGTGAAAAATTTCAGCTGGGATAAATGCGCAGCTGAAACTTTAAATGTGTTTTATTCATCTGGTTTAAATACATCAAGGCTGGGAATATTTTCCCCATAATAGTTGTGGGCCTTGAGCAAAGATTTATGATACTTGAGGGAACATACTGAAGCGGATTCATATCAATACTATCAGGATATTTTGCAATTCTTTTATAAGATATTTTTTGATCAGTTGCAGAAAAACTCTCTGTCTTTTCCCTTAATTCAATTGA
>CAYSGP010000337.1:0-3440 GCA_964430095.1 uncultured Ignavibacteriaceae bacterium | reverse complement strand
TTAAAGTTCAAGTTCAGGTTAAAGTTCAAGTAAGAAAACCTTAATTCTTGTACTTGAACTTGATCTTAAACTTGAACTTTTCGGTTAGCACTGCTTGGCTTTATTTATTTACTTCTTCTTTTGCACTCGTTTTAATCCACTGCCCGGAGACTTCCTTTACAAAGTTTTCATATCTGCGGGGATCTTTTCCCAAAATCCTGCGTGTCTGTTCAATCTCTTCATCCGTAGCCAGAAAACCTTTTTCCTGGAACTGCTTATACATTTTCCAGAAATCCTGAATTAACCACTCAGGCATATAAGGTCTTGAGCGGTTAGCCCACGCTTCAAGATCGTCGCCCGCATATTTAATTTTTTTATCAAGATGATGGGAATAAATATTTGCAGTTTCATCGCCGGTAAGAATTTCGCTTCCTACTAGGTTATAAGTTTTACCGATGAAGTCATCTTTAAGCAAAGAATTCACTGCTGATTCAGCTATATCTCTTACATCTACCCTGCTCAAACCTTTGTTGCCGATCGGCTGTCCGTAAATACCGTGTTCAAGCAGTCCTATTTTAAACCAGTAATCATTTTGAAAAAAGTTATTAGGCCTGATGAGTGTATAATCCATTCCTGAAGATTTAATTCTGTTTTCAATCGGTATTTTCCCCGAAAAATGAGGTGAGTCTTTAAACTCTTCAAGCTGATGAACGGACATATAAATAATCCTTTCAACACCAGCTTCAGAGGCTGTCTCGACACTGTTTATTCCTTCTTCGGTTTCGGTTTCACTCAGCGGTGTCATAAGAAATACTCTGTCTACCCCGTGAAATGCATTTTTGAGAGAATCTTTAACTTTTAAATTTCCAAGTGCACCTTCAGCCCCTTTAGGAAGCTTGTCCACTTTTTCTTTAGAGCTTGTTAAAATTCTTATGTCTGTATTCCTGTTAAGCAGTAATTTTACAACTTCACCGCCGACATTTCCCGTACCTCCAACCACTAAAATTCTCATATGCGTCTCCTTTCATTAATTACGTTTTGCATGAAAATCATATTTAATAATATTAATAAAATTCTTGCAAAATTTATGTGATGACTCAATCCAATTAAAATATATTTTTCATTTTTTTAACCCGGATCATTGACTTAAGTCAAGAAATTCATCCCAGGAAAATGCCCTTTATAATTTAAGCAGAAAAATCCATTAAGAAAATCTTTTTTTCTTTTCCGGCTCTTCTGAATTTAATTTAATTTTTTCTCCGGGAGAAATTAATTCCCGGATAAAATCATCTGCCCATTTTACAACGTCAAAATTCTTCAGATGCATCTGCATTATTTTAATCCTTCTGATTTGTTCCCTTACGGGCATTACGAGCGCAGTAGATATGGCTTCCGCAATTTCCTCTTTATTATTCGGGTTAATTATTATTGATTCGGTCAGTTCCTTGCTGGAGCCTGCCATTTCGCTTAAGATCAGGACTCCTGTTTTATCTATTCTGCATGCTATATACTCTTTTGAAATGAGATTCATTCCGTCCCTTAGGGGTGTAACAAGAATTACATCCGAAACACTATATAACGCCATTAAAGGATAAAAGGGAAGGAAACCATATTGATAGGAAATCGGTGCCCAGCTGATGCTTCCGAATTTCCCGTTTATTCTACCTACGAATTCATCTATCTGCTTTTTCATTTTCCGGTAATGCTTCACCCCGATTCGCGAAGGGATTACTCTTAAGATTAAAATTATTTTTCCAATCCATCGCGGATTATTCTGAAGAAATATTTCATACCCCTGAAGCCGGTTGAGTATTCCTTTTGTATAGTCAAGCCTGTCTATCGACAAAATTATCTTTTCAAACTTAAGAGTATGCCTGAATTTTTTAACATTTTCCTGAACTTCGCTGCTGCCGAAAGATTTTTGAAACTTCTGAAAATCTATTCCCATCGGAAAAGTCCGGACTTTTACTACCCGGTTATCATGCAGAATATTTCCGTCAGCGCTTTTATTCATTAAAATCCTCTGAACGCATCTTTGGAAATAAACTGTATAGTCCTCAGTATGGAAACCGATTACATCCGCGCCAAGAAGTCCTTCTAAAATTTTTACTCTCCACTGACTTGGCAGAAGGCTGAAGATTTCATATGCAGGGAATGGGATATGGAGAAAAAACCCGATATGTGCATCGGGTTTCTTTTCTCTGAGTAATTTAGGGAGCAGCATTAAATGGTAGTCGTGAATCCAGATTAGATCATCTGGTTTTAAAATGCCGAGAATAGCTTCAAGAAATTTTTCATTTACCCGGTTGTAGGAATGCCAGTATTCAGCTTCATAAAAAGCATGGGAAGGGAAATAATGAAATAAAGGCCAAATCGTATTATTGCAGAATCCTTCATAAAAATTTTCCATTAAACCTTCGGGCAGAAAAACCGGGTAAGATCTATACTCATTTAAAATTTTTAACTTAAGCTCAGCCTGAATTTTTTCTTCGATTTCAATTCCCGGCCAGCCGATCCAAACATATTCTGTTTTTGAAGGGAATGAAGATCCTTTTAAAGAATCGAGATATGAGCTTAACCCGGGAACCAATCCTCCGGAGCTTTCTTTTAATGAAAGCTTTCCTTCTTTTTTTTCAATTGTAATCGGTAATCTATTTGATACAATCAGCAGTCTCATGAATTTTTTTTATCCATTCTTAAAAACTAAAAAGAAACAATTTTGATGAAAATCACTTTAATGTTTCTATTAAAGGAAATGTATTAAAATTTAATTGAAATTTAAAGCTAAGTGATTTTTAATAAACTAGAATGACATATTTATGACAAAGTAAAGGAGGCCCGAATGGATCATACAATTACTCACATTGAAATTCCTGCTCCGGACATGGATAAAGCAATGAAGTTTTATTCGGAAGATTCGGATGGAAAGCAGATTTGATGTAAAAAGTAAAAAGGCAAAAGTAAAAAGGCAAAAGTAAAAAGTAAAATTGTGTTTAATAGTGCGGATTGAAGTTTATGTTAGTAAAGAATGCCAGGGAAAAAATTTATAATGTAATGATGGGATTGGAAGGAGTTAAAGTTTTGCCGCATAGATTCGGCGGAACAGCCTATATGCTGGACAGAAGGGAGATTGGGCATACACATGGAAATCACCTGGTGGATATTCCTTTCCCTAAAAAAATCAGGAATGAAATTGTTGAAAAAGGAGAAGCCGATCCTCATCATGTATTCCCTAAAAGCGGCTGGATCAGCATATATTTAAATAATGAACAAGATTTGGAGAAAGCAATCGGACTATTAATAAAATCTTATAATCTTGCTATTGAACAAAAGGGAAGAGATCCGGTTCAATAGTCTGGATAATTTATTATTTTTATAGAAAAAATAGATTATGGATATAAAATTCTTTAAATCTTCCGGGGGGCTTCGAAGCTGGCTTGAAAAAAACCATGATAAAAAAC
>CAYSGP010000336.1:0-6093 GCA_964430095.1 uncultured Ignavibacteriaceae bacterium | reverse complement strand
CAGGCATTTTCGATCTGCAGCTTCTCTTCCTGAATTAATAAAAGAGATAGAATAAAAATCAGCAGATACATTTATCCTCATTTTGCCGGATTAAGAATTTCCGGTTCATAAATGTTTTATGTCCTCTGTAATTTCATTTATATCGATATGGCTTCCCGGATATTCTTTTCTAATCCTTCCTTCCTGGTCAATTAAAATGATTCTATCCGTATGAACAAAAAAATAGACTGGTTCCCCATCATCTGTGTAGGATGTATCTTCTGCAAATGCTGCTACATTTACTCTTTTTAAAATTGATTTAATCTGGTCTGTCTCTCCGGTTAAAAATTGAAAATTATGCAGATCCAATTCCCTTATTTCAGCATATTGTTTAAGCACAGAAGGCCTGTCCCTTTCAGGATCAAAGGATAAACCTGCAAACTCAACATTGGTTATCCCATCATCTTTTATTTTCTGTTGTATTAATCTCATCTTGTTTGTTGTAATCGGACAAATATCCGGGCAGTTTGTAAAGATAAATCCTATAACAACAATTTTGTTTTTAAAATCATCAGGGAAAATCACCTTGCTGCTGTCCTGATTTAATAAAGAATAAGATTTGATGAACTCTTTCTTTTTAGGGAATCTGCTTTCGCAGCCGGCAAAAGAGAGCAGAGTGAATAGAAGAAAAAGGAGAAAAATCAAATACCGGTAAAAATTGTTAATCACCTTAATATCGGGAAGTGAGTAAATCTACTAAGTAAAAGTATCGCACAGCAGGCTTAAACACAAACGGAAATGCACATCCGATTTGATCTTAAATATTTGCAGTTATCATTATATAAGACCAGAAGCCGACATCAGCACCTTTCGGAGAAAATATTAACCTCATTAATTCACTGGGAATGAATGCGGAGCCGCCCCAGGTAATTGTTGTTCCTTTTATAAAATTATATTTAACAGTTAAATCAATCTCCTGACCGAAAACAGATTCTTCTACCCCTGCCGGATTTTCAACTGTTGTAATAACTGCTTTAGTATTAGAAACAAAGTGATGAATATCTATAAATCCGCTGAATTTTGATTCAACCGGAGTAAAAGAGGAAAATAAATAAAAATCATTTAATCCCTGTGCAAAAGTATTTAAGGGAATATTAATAAAGTAATCCATGTACCCGTAAAATTTATGGTTAGTTCCGAATGCCGGGGAAAAATGATTGAACTCCCCGGAATTAAAAGATTCATTATCCGAACCTGATATCAAATCTGCTCCGGCACCAATTTTAAAGATGCCTGGATTATAGGAAGTTTGAAGTGAAATTAAATATGCAGAAACATCCCATGAAAACAATTTGCCAAACTGATAAGCACCTTCCACAGTTGTAGAAAAAAATCCATAAGTTCCGAAGTGATTAAACCCCAATGTAGGACGATCAAGCATAATATTATTTGAACCTTCGGCTTTCTCTCTATTAATTTCATAATAACCAAATAGATCAAGCTGATGTCCCGGCGCTATATTCATTGATTCCCATAATCCATAAACACTGTAACTGGGTGTGGATTCCGACGAAGAATCAGGATAAGCTGATGGAGTTGCGTTACTGATATATGCCGCTGATTCGGTATGAGTGAGTGCAAATAAATCTAATTTAAATCCGGGATAAAACTGAAATCTCACACCATCCCAGGCTCTGCCGATATAATGCCAGCCAACCGCACCTAAAAATCTTTCGGTGCCGTAAGCAACCTCAAATCTGCCTGCTTGAACATCAAAGTCCCAATCAAATAATTTTTTAAGAACTACATATCCCTGGTGAAGATCTATATTGTCGATTGATGCCAATGTATTCGCCTCTTCACCGAATACTCTTGAATCCTGGATCTGCACAAAAAAATTGATCTTATCCATGAAGGTTTTTTCAACCCCGACTCTTGTCCTTAGGCTGGCAAAAGTTAATGCATGAGTGCTGTTGGAAAAATCCCTTCCATCAAGTTCACTTCTTAATTGAATCTGACCTGAAATTTTCCAGTCATCTTGCGGAAAAAGAATATTTGATGACAATAAAAAAAATACAAAGGTATAAATTAAAACTTCCTTCATTTATCTCCCTTTAAAATTTAAAGTAAAACTTTGGTCTCATTCTCCTTCTGTCTTCTATACTCCTGTCTTCTGTCTCCTTACTTTCCCCATACTCCCTACTTCATACTGCTTACTTATAATTCTTTTCCCTTTCTTCAGCTTGTTTATCCCATTCCGGTATTTTTTCTTTCCTGAATTGCGCCTTTTCTTTTGTGAACTTTACAATATCGAATCCAAGATAAGATTGCGCTTCAGCTTTAGTTGATAAATCGGGCATTTTAATTGGAAGTTTAACTCCATGTTTGGTTAAAATGGCAGCTAACAATCCTCTCGCTTCTTCCGATTTCTGAATTGAAGTAGCCAATATTCTTGCGCACTCAATCGGGGCATGAAAACTTGCACCATGGCTTGCTGCAACAAAGTCCCATCTCCATTGTGCATGCCTGATTAAAGTCATTACTTCTTTCATTTCGTCCTCAGCTGCACCATTATCCCAAGCCGTTTTTGCTTCAATATGCGCTTTAACCAGAATTTCTTCCGCAGTTCCGGTTAATTGTCTTACTTTATCCTGCCGGTCGTAAATATTTTTTAACAGCACTTGTTCATCCTGCCGGTGACAAACCTGGCATGCCGAAGAAATATACATTACGGGACTTACTATTTGATGATTGGTAAACTTAACTCCTCCCTCAGATTTATACGGCATATGGCAGTCGACGCAGGTTACTCCTCTCTCGGAATGGATTCCGAACTGTGCAATCTCCCAGTCAGGATGCTGTGCTTTTAAAATTGGTGTTTTGCTAAGGTAATGAACGAAATCAACATGTTCGACGCTGTCATAATATGCTTCTATTTTTTCTGCTGTAATCCCGTCATCCCAGGGAAATGTTAAATATTTAGCTTCCTTGCCTTTGAAATAATATTCCACATGGCACTGTGCACATACAAGAGAGCGCATTTCCTGGTGGGAAATTTTTTTAACATTTTTACCTTGTCTTTCAAGAGCTTCAATTAAAGCCGGACGTGTAATGGTCAGGTTTAATGTTTTAGTATCGTGACAGTCTGCGCAGCCGATAGGGTTTTTAATTTCAGGTCCAAGATCAGCCCATGTTTTTTTATAAAATTCTGCAGGACCGATTTTATTCATTACACGTGGTACATCGGGACTTTTGCAGGTCCAGCAGGTTGCAGGCTGCGGCTGACCGGTTCTAAGCGAATTACGGACATCCTCAATTGCATGCAGATGACCTCTTCCCTGGTTATATCCTTTGGCAAAAGCATAACCAGCCCAAAGAATGACGAGATTCGGATATCTTTCCAGCATATCAATAGATGCATTTCCACCGTATTTTGTTGCAAAAGTTGTATCAATAGTATGCAGGTATGTTTCCCATTCGCGCGGGAATGCATCTCCCCATACTTCATTTCTCGGTTCGAATTCTTTTATAGGTTTTGAAGCATTGAACAGGAACCGGGTTTCGGCTCTTCGCTCAACAATAGAAGCACCGAATACTCCGATTAAAAAAACAATTACCAATGTTGATAGAAATAAAACCCAGCCGACCCAGGGTTTTTCCGAAATAATATCTTGTAGCCTTCTCATTTAATAATCCCTCTTTATTTTGGATTGCTTAAATCTTGAAGCCATTCCGGTACGGCAGGTTCTAATACAGGAACTCTAGCATAAGGGTAAGCAGAAAGACTTTTCACTCTTCCGTGAGGTGTTTCCCTATGGCAGTCCCAGCAGAATCTTCCGATTCCTGCATCCCGTTCTTCAAGATCAATTGTTTTACTTAGATAAGTTCTATGCAGCTGATTTTCATGGCACCGCATACAGTTTAGCTGAACCACGTTTGCACCAGCTTCTTTTATTTGAATCACCTGCGGTTCAAGTCTGAATGTAAACATGAATGAATGTCTTAAGCCGTCGCTGGCTTTAAATGCATACTTGCTTATTGGATTGCTTTGAGGTACATGGCAATCGTTGCAAGCTGCGACTCTGGCATGACTGCTCCTCTGCCATGATGCATACTCTGTGGTCATTACATGGCAGTTAATACAGGCACGCGGGTCGTCGGATAGGTATGAAAAAGCATTAGAAATTCTCAGAATCAATAAAAAAAGCCCGGTTACAACGGCGGAGGCAATGATAACGGGTCCCCTCCAATTTTTCGGAGGAAGGATTGAACTGATGATCTTTTTCATAAAGGAGCAGATGAAACAGGAAAATAGATTTTTAGATAGACTAAATTAATTTTTTTCCGGGAAAAAACAAGAAGCAATTCCATATAAATCAAAACGTTCAGCATTCAGGCTAGTAATTATTTCATAAGAAAATTTTATCCTCCAATAAAATTGATTTTGGAAACAAGATATTATTTTCTAAATGAACGTGCTGATGAAGATCTTCTTCAAATTCTTTTAGCTCCTGATAACAGACTTTATAAGTATTGCATGCATCATCGGGCGGAGTATAATTATCGGATAAATCCCTTATACCGGACAATTCATCTCCGGCGTTTTGATGCTCTATCTCCATCATCTTTATAGGATTTTTTACCGTACCGAAGAAAGGCCTTTCTGCTGACGATTTATTCTGCTCTGCTTTGGAAAGATATTTTATAAATGGAAAAAGCATTTGTTCTTCCTTCATCATGTGCTGCTTTAAATCTTTATAAACAACTGAAAAGTGTTTTGCTATTGCAATAGTTTCAGGGTGATTTTCGCCATGAACCGAGGCAACTTTCTGTGTATGCGCAGCTATAACAGGTATCATTTTTCTTATGTAGTTATGATGCTTGTTAACAATGTAATCGGTGAGGATGCTCAAATCCCATTCATCAAAATTAAAATGGTGAGTCTGCCCATTCCCATTTAAACTCTTTAAATCCGCAAGGATCTCGTCTTTATTAAGGCCTTTTTCATTGCAAGCATCAGGAATAAGTTTATTTCCTCGGCAGCAGAAATCCAGACCGTATCTTTCAAACACTTCCGCAGCCTTGTAATTTTTCGTTACAATTTCAGATAATGTAAGAGAAGAAAGTTCTTCGCTGTTAATATTATTCATTTCGTGCATAATCACTCCTGTTATAATTTATTTTTGAGCCAGTAAAACCTTTGTTGATTCAGTTATATCCTGGTTTAAACCAATCTGCTGATGGATTATCTCTCCTTCCTTATTCAGGAATGTTATCAAATTGGAATGAGAGAAATTTCCTTTATTATCTTTTTTATATTTAAATCCGATCAAAGCTGCTAACTCCATAATCTCATCGGAATTTCCGGTTAGCAGGATCCATCTTTTTGTATCAAGATTTTTTTCTTGTGCTAATTTTGCCAGCTTTTGAGGCGTGTCCCTTTCCGGATCTATTGAAATTAAGACAAACCTGTATGATGATAATTCATTCTCCGGAATTTCACTTTCAATTTTCTTCATGTCATTCACAAGAATAGGACAAGCATATGTGCAGTTTGCAAAAAACATTGTCAGCACAACTGGTTTTCCTTCTAATTGTGCCAGGGAAAATTTTTCACCTGATTGATCGATCCATCCTGCCTTGCCTGCCTTGTCGGCAGACAGGCTTGAAACCAGGTCTGATTCAAGCTGATAAATTGAATTTTCGGAAAATTCTTCTGTTTCTTCTTCTGATGAACAGCATGAATGATTTTTCTTTTCAGGTCCCGTTTCTTTTGCATGGAAAGATATTTTCTCTGTATTAGGCTGCTGAGTTTTATTATTGAACCCGGTAAAATTCAAGATGAATAGAGCCGAGAAGATTACCGCTAAACCAATTGCCGCTGTAATTAGATACTTTTTCATTTTTCTCCTAATAAATTTTTTAAAATTCATGTTCTTCGTGGTGAATTTCCATGCCTTCGGAGCTCAGCCCGTAGTACATTTCGGTGAAATGGATGAACTGTATATAGGCTTCTACAAATTCTCTTCCGGCAGCTACATTATTTTCATCGAAGTTTTTGGCATGTATAACCCGATCAAACAATTCATTCAATTTTTTTTCAGCTGATATGCT
>CAYSGP010000335.1:0-8962 GCA_964430095.1 uncultured Ignavibacteriaceae bacterium | reverse complement strand
GGACATGCCCAGCGGGTTTTCAATTCCACCCTGGTGATCAATAGAAAACTCTTCAGGTATAATATGCAGTATCTGCCTGTCGGAAGGAATTCTTATTGTTCTTACATCTTCTTCCAAACGTTCCAGATCTTCTTTAGTAATTTCTTTATCCTCATTGCTGATGGTTACATAATTTCTGTGGCGGATACTTGTAATATGTTCTCCGGCAACGCCTACATTTATGGTTGATATATTAAAACCTGCTCTGTTAGAGGCAATGGACACTGCAGCCTTAATCGCCTCGGCTGTTTTTCCGATGTTAGCCACAAGACCTTTATGCAGTCCTTCGGACGGAGCAACACCAAAGCCTAGAATATCCAGACGGTTTTCGTCAACTTTTTCCGCAATGACTGCGCAAACTTTAGTCGTACCGAGATCAAGACCTGCAATAATATTTTTTTTCATTGATAAGAACCTGTTTTCACAAAAGTACTGTTTCCAAAATTCTCAGAACTACCTATAAAAATCCGGTTTGTAAATCTTAAATCCAAATAACTGCCGGAAGAGTTCAATTGTTCTTTCTGAAACTTGTTGTCTAAGATTGCTTCCAGATAAACCATTTTTCTAGCTTCATCCCCTCTGCCGAAAATTACCGGAAGCCGCAAACTATTAAATGTTAAAACAACATCTCCTCCGTTTCTCAAATTGATTTCCGAAAGCTCTTTATATAATTTCAAATTCGTAAATTCCGCTGCATTAATAATTTTAATTGCCTGGGTTATATCTCCATAATTATCTTTCCTTTTTTTCAAAAAAAGAGGCGGATTTGTAATGACGGGAAGTTCAATAAACTTTGTATGTGATACTACAGGGAAAATCATGCAGCTTTCAGAAAGAAAATAAGTTTCTAAATCTTCTACAATCAGGCCAATAATTTTTTTCTCAGTCAGGAATACTTTTACAATATTTTTATTCTCAAACCTCACATCGGCTCTTTCAACATAAGGATGTTTTTGAAACCTGTCTTTAATTACAGATAATGGTATACTCTTGAAATCCTCCTTATTTTTCAGCCTCACAAATGCAAGATAATCATACTGTTCCAGCAGGTAATTCCCTTCAATTTTTATTTGGTCCACCTTTTCCTCATTCATTCTGCTCGCCGGGAAAAAAGCAAGAAAGAAAAGGGCAAAAATAATTAATAGGAAGGACAAAAAACCTAGGATATTTTTTCTTTGCTCAGACATTTTATGTACTTTCCAGCATCTGGACAAATTTTTCCCCGAATTTCCAAATATCCCCGGCTCCCATTGTAACCGTGATATCCCCTTCCTTAACAATTTCCCTCAGCTTTCGGGGAATTTCATTTTTGTCTTGAATATAAAAAACATTTTTATGTCCGAAATTTTTTGCCGAATCAGCGATTAATTTCCCTGAGATTCCCTCAATAGGCTGCTCTCTGGCAGGATAGATATCCGTACAGATAAAAATATCGGAATTTAAAAATGATCTGCCGAACTCCTGATAAAAATCTCTGGTTCTAGTATAAAGATGAGGCTGGAAAACTGCAACAAGTCTTCTTTTCCATCCTGCTCTTACCGCAGAAAGTGTTGCGGTAGTTTCAGTAGGATGGTGGGCATAATCATCAACAACCATTATTTCTTTATTATATTTCACTTCAAATCTTCTATACACGCCCGAAAAAGATTCGAGAGCTTTTTTAATTGTCGGGAAAGGAATTCCGAGTTCACGGCCTATGCAGACAGCGACAAGTGAATTCTTAATATTGTGCAGCCCGGGAATTCTTAAAGTCACCTGCCCAATTTCATCTCCCTTATAATTCACTGTATATGTTGAAGCAAAACCGTTATGAGAGATTTCCGCAGCCCGGATATCCGCTTGAGCCGAAAGTCCGTACGTAAAAATTTTTTTGTTTATATGGGGGATAATATCCTGCAAAGCGGGTTCATCCTGACACAACACGACAAAACCGTAAAAAGGAACCTTATTGGCAAATTCTATAAATGCAGCTTTTATGTCATTTAAATCCTTGTATGTATCCAGGTGTTCGCTTTCAAGAGTAGTCAATGCAGCAATTGCCGGAGTAAGCTTTAAAAAAGTCCGATCAAATTCATCAGCTTCAACTACTATAAATTCACCATGGCCGAGTCTTGCATTAGTCCCGCCGAGGCCGCTCAATTTCCCGCCTACAATAATTGTCGGGTCTATACCGCCTTCAGTCAATGTCAATCCTACCATAGAAGTGGTAGTTGTTTTGCCATGAGTACCTGCTATCCCGATTCCATACTGAAGCCGCATTACTTCAGCAAGCATTTCGGAGCGTTTGATTATCGGAATTTTTCTTTCTATTGCAGCCCTCACTTCAGGATTATCCAGTGTAACAGCTGATGAATAAACCAATACATCGGCTTCTTTTAAATTATCAGGAGAATGGCCTTCATAAATTTTTATTCCCAGATCCTGCAGCCTCTGGGTAACTTCAGTCAGCGCCCTATCAGAACCGGAGACTTCAAATCCCCGGCTATGAAGAATTTCGGAAATCCCACTCATTCCTATTCCGCCTACTCCTACAAAATGGACTTTCCTGATATTCTTAAACATTACTTCTGTTCCAGTTTAGACTTTAATTCGAAAAATACTTTTATCAGCTGTTCATTATTTTCATAATCATAAGGTCTAATAACCAAAGGTCTTTTCCTATTATCTAAATTAATCCGGATTAACCTCAAAGCATGGTTATTAAATTTTTCTCTTTTCTGAGTTATTCTAATACGTTTAATGTGATTAAAAGAAATTGATTTTGTTTTAAATCTATTAATAAATGAAATCTTATCACTCTCAATACTTACATATCTATTTTTGTAAATATTATATAAAAGACTAAATAAGGAAGCTAACACGATAAATCCAAAAAAATAAATTATAGGATCTTCAGTTATCAGGTGAAAAGAATCTTCTACAAACTCGCCTCTGATTATCACATAAATTATAAACGAGGCCAAATAAAATATAGTGGACTGATAATAGAACGACATATTATACTTAAATATTACCGGATTTATATTCAGCCGGTTTTCACTCATTTTTTTCCCGCTAGATTAATTGCATTTGCCGCAATTATTTGTGCGGCATCCGGTTTGGCTAAAGCCCTGGCATTTTTACTTAATTCAAAAAGTTTTGATTCATTAAAAATAAGATCATTCACAGAATCGAAAAATTTTTCTTTAACATATTTATCTTCAATTAATACTGCTGCATTCTTATCCGAAAGTGATTTTGCATTAAAATACTGGTGATTCCCTGCTACATTGGGAGAAGGGACTAAAATAGAGGGAATGCCCAATGCAAGAAGTTCCGCAATTGTTGTGGCACCTGAACGTGCCAGCAGCAGATCAGCCGCGGAATAGGCATAGTTCATTTCATCAATAAAAGAATTTATCCAGATGCCAGGAGAAGTCAAGGATTCATATTTTTTATAATAAAAATTCCCTGTCTGCCAGATAATTTGCAATCCGGATCCCTGCAATTTTTTAACGGATGCTGCGGCAGCATCATTTATGGAAGCCGCACCTAAACTTCCTCCGAGAATTAAAAGAGTTTTTTTACCGGATATAAATCCAAATTTCCTCAAGGCATCTTCTTTTTGAATAGAGGATAATTTTTGTCTGATCGGATTTCCTGTAAAAAAAACTTTCTCTTTATTTTTGAAATATTTTCTTGAATCATCAAAGCTAATATGAATTTCATCTGCAAATTTTTCAAGAATTCTAGTAGTAACTCCCGGGAAGCTGTTCTGTTCGATCAAAATTACTTTAGCACCCAGAATAGCTGAGCTGAAAATTGCCGGACCAGCTACATATCCTCCCGAACCTATTGCCACCTTCGGTTTAAATTTCAAATTAATCAAAATCGATTGCATTATTGAAACTATAATTTTCAACGGGAACAATATATTTTCAAATGTAAAATTTCTAGAGAATCCTTTAATCCAGATCGCTTTAAATTTAAATCCCAACTGCGGTACTACTCTCCCTTCAATTTTAGATTTTGTGCCTACGAATAAAATATCCGCCCCGGGGATTTTCTCCTTAATCATTTCCGCTACAGCAACCGCCGGAAAAAGATGCCCGCCGGTTCCTCCTCCTGCGAATAAGAAATTATATTTTAATTCGTTATCCAATCCCTGCCTCATCCGATAAAGGTACTTTTCCGTATTTACCCAAATTTTGAGATACAGAGTATCGGTTTACGGAAGACTGAAACATTTCGCTTGAGATGGCAATATTAACTAAAATGCCGATTGAAATTCCGAGAAAAATTAATGAAGTTCCTCCGTAGCTTATGAACGGAAGAGGAATGCCTGTTGTGGGAATTAATCCGACTGAAACGGCAGTATTCAGAAAAGCATATATAGTAATCGAAAAAGTAATACCAAATGCAAGAAGCTGTCCGAATTTATCTTTTGCTTTCTTGGCAATTAAAATTCCAGCGATAAATAAGATTAAATATCCGGATAAAATAACCATTGAACCGATGAATCCGAGTTCTTCGCCGACTACAGCAAAGATAAAATCTCCATAAGCTTCCGGCAGGAAAAGGTTCGCCTGCCTGCTGTGTCCCATTCCGACTCCGAAAACCCCTCCGCTTCCTAATCCTATCATTGCCTGCTTTACCTGAATATTAAACTCTCCGTTGTTCAGAATACTGTCTATAAAATTAAATAATCTGCTCCTCGAATGATTGAACAGCATTGCCGCCGCACAACCGCCGATTAAACTGAAGGCAGAAGAAATAAAAATGTGTTTAAGCTTCGCCCCTCCCACATATAAAATTGTCAATGAAATTAATACAATAATAACTCCGCTGCTGATATTAGGCTGAGCCAAAATAAGACCTGAAATAATTATCACCCAAATGAATGTATAAATATAACCTTCTTTAAAATCTTTAATTCCCTCTCCTTTATCTTCCAGCAGTGAAGCAAGGTGAAAAATCAGGATTAATCTTGCCGGATCCGCGGGCTGAAAAGAAAATATCCAGAGGTCAATCCACCTGCCCGCTCCTTTAATATTTTCCGCAATGAAAAGAGTTAAAATCAGAACAAATGATATAATGAAGATTAATACTTTGCTTGACTCTCTGTAGATCTCATAGGGGATAAAACAGAACCCGATCATAAAACAAATAGCAATTATAACCTTGACGAAATGAGAATTAAAAAGATGGAATAAGTCATCAAATTTGAATGCACTGTAGGTGCTGCTTGCGCTCATTACTACAATAAGCCCGAACAGCAGAAAAGTGAAGGCAACGAAAAAAATTATCAGGGCAAGCTTTCTGATCATAATTTATTTACGGCCTCCTTAAACACTTCGCCCCGATGCTCATAGTTATCGAACATATCAAAACTTGCACATGCCGGAGAAAGAAGCACTATATCATTTTTTCTTGCCTCGCTGTTTGCCGTAATTACCACATCTTCAAGCGTTCCTTTTATCTCTACTTTAATGTCATGGTGGAAAAAATTAAATACCTTTTCAGCGGAAGAACCTATTGCATAAATCTTTTTAACTTTTTTCAAAACGAGATCTTTAATTTTATTATAATCATTCCCCTTATCCTGTCCGCCGAGTATTAAAAAAATGGGATTATCATAGCTTCTTAATGCATACCATACAGAATCAACATTTGTCCCTTTAGAATCATTAATATAGACAACACCGTCAATCTCTCTTACGAATTCCAGCCTATGTTCAACTCCTTTGAATGTACTCAAGGCTTGACGGATTTTTTCATTCTCCAGATCAAATGCTTTTGCAGCAATAACTACTGCCATGGTATTTTGGTAATTATGCTCTCCTTTTAAGCTTAGATCCATAATACTGCAGCTGAATTTTAGCTCATTATTCTCATTGAAGATTAGCTGCTCACCGGAGAGATAACATCCGCTAAACTGCGGCTCGGTTAGTGAGAAATAAAAATTTTTGCTTTTATATTTAGTCAAGGAATTCATCAAACTTGAATCGTCTTTATTCAGAATTAGAAAGTCATTGCTGTCCTGATTCTTATATATCCTCAGCTTGGATTCTATATATTTCTCGAACTTATTTTCATATCTATTTAAATGATCCGGAGTTATGTTTAAAATTACGGCAACCTGAGGCTTGAAAGCATCAATCAAATCCAGCTGAAAGCTTGAAACTTCCAGTGAAACAAATTCATCCGGAAGCACATCGAGGGCAATCTCGGAAAATGCAAATCCTATATTTCCGGCTGAATAGATTTTCTTTCCGCACACACTAAAAACATGAGCACATAAAGAAGTTGTAGTAGTCTTGCCGTTAGTGCCGGTAATTGCAATTATTTTACCCCGGCAATAACCCGCAGCAAGCTCCAGTTCACTTATAACTTTAATGTTTTTTTCTATCGCTTTAACAAGGAGTTCGGCATTTGATGGAACACCCGGACTAACCACCATCAATTCGCAATCAAATACTCGATCAGTATGACTTCCAATCTCATAGTCTATGTTTAAATCTTTAAAGATCTCTACAGATTTTTTTATTTTGGGATTATCAGACATATCGCTGACAAAAGGTTTCCCGCCAAGCTTCCGAATTAATTTAGCCGCACCTATTCCGCTTCTCACTGCCCCTATTACGGAAATATTTTTATTTTTTACTTCAATCATCTAATCTTGAATGATGTTAGACTGACAATTGCCAGAATAATTGCTATTATATAAAACCTTATCACAATTTTCGGTTCAGGCCATCCCACCATTTCAAAATGGTGATGAATCGGGGCCATTTTAAAAACTCTTCTGCCTTCACCGAATTTTTTCTTAGTGTATTTGAAATACAATCTCTGAATAATTACCGAAAGCGTTTCCATAAAAAAAATCCCGCCCAGTATGGGTATCAGCAGCTCTTTTTTGATGAGCACAGCTAAAATTCCAAAAGCACCCCCAAGAGCAAGGGATCCGGTATCGCCCATAAAAACCTGGGCGGGATAAAAATTGTACCATAAAAATCCAAGAGAAGCACCTATTAAGGCAGCAACAAAAACCGTTAATTCACCAGAACCGGGAAGAAAAATTATATTCAAATAATCCGAGAAAATTGCATTGCCGCTGATATAGCTGATAATGGCCAATGATATCATAACAATAGTAATAACACCAATTGCCAAACCATCTAAACCGTCCGTAAGATTAACAGCATTGGAAGTTGCAGTAATTATAAAAATCACAACCGGTATATAGAAATATGAAAAATCAAAATTTACATCTTTCAGGAAAGGAACAGTTGTTACCGAATTAATTCCTTCAAATTGGGGAGAGAAATAAATTACCGCTCCTATTATTAAACCAATAAGGAATTGTCCGAGCAGTTTATATCTGGCAATCAATCCCTTGGGATATTTTTTTATTACTTTCAAATAATCGTCTACAAAGCCGACGCAGGCCAGCCAGACGGTTCCGGCTAAAATAAGGATTATATAAATACTTTTTATATCCGCCCAAAGAAGCACCGGAATAACCACCGAAAAAACTATAATTATGCCTCCCATGGTAGGAGTACCGGCTTTAGACCAATGGAATTTGGGACCTTCCTCTTTTTTGGCTTCTCCAATCTGCTTTCTTTGAAGAATCTTTATTACTCTGGGTGACAGGTAAAAAGCTAGAACAAGTCCGGTTATGGCAGCAAGAGCGGACCGGAACGTTAAAAACCGGAATACATCAAAACCGGGAGGGTTAAATTTTCTGTTTAAATATTCAAATAAGAAATAAAGCATGCTACGCACCGGGTTCAATTATTTTTACAAAATCTTCCATCTTCATTCCTCTTGATCCTTTTACTAAAACAACGGAGCCCTTAAAATTTTTCTCTTTAAGGAATTCTTTTAATTGATCTCTTGCTGAAAAATGTTCCGTTTGGATTTCCGACTTAGCCAATTCCTCATTTAAATTTTTCATCAATGAACCGGTAGTATAAACGGCATCTATTTTATTTTTATTTATGATTGCCGCCAATTTTTTATGCTGTGCCGGTCCTTCCTCACCCAGTTCAAACATATCTCCCAATACTGCAATTTTTTTGCTGTAATTTTTAATTCTTTGAAGCATTTCAATTGCATATTTCATGGAATCGGGATTTGCATTATATGTATCATCTATTAATATAAAATCGGAATATTTTTTAATATTTAATCTTTTATCAACACTTTTAATTTTCTTTACAGCATTAGAAATTTGTTTGCTGCTTAATCCCAGCTTAAAAGCAACAGCTGAAGCAGCCAGGAAATTTTTTGCACTTTGCTCCCCGTACAGTGAAAATGTTTCGTTTAATTTGTTGTTTTTATAAATAATTTGAATTACGGGTTTACCATCGCCGGTGTATCCTGTAATTTTACCTTTAACATCTGCTTTGGAATTAAACCCGAAGGTGAGTTTATTTTTATAATTTTTCGATACTCTGCTTAACAGAGGATCATCATTATTAATAAATATAAAACCTTTTCTTTCCGATGCAACTCTAAAAAGTTCAATCTTTTCCTTCAAAACACCTCTTTTATTTTTTAGGAACTCCAGGTGAGAATGACCAATATTTGTAATAATAGCATAATTCGGTTTGAGTATTTCAGAAGTATATTTTATTTCTCCAAAATGATTTGTCCCCAGCTCCGCCACAAGAACATCATGACTGTTGTTTGTGCTGAAGATTGTCAGAGGCACGCCAATATGATTATTATTATTAGCTATTGTTTTATTTACCGAAAATTTTTCATTAAGGATCAATGCCAGCATTTCCTTAGTAGTTGTTTTCCCTGTACTGCCGGTTATTCCGATTATTTTTGTGTTCAGCTTGTGCCGCCAGATTTTTGCAACATAGCCCAGTGCTTTTAAGGTATCTTGAACAGTAATTATGGGAATATTTATTTCTTTAAAATTTTCATATTT